>CAZMNQ010000014.1:0-15364 GCA_964567695.1 uncultured Bdellovibrionales bacterium | reverse complement strand
TAATTAGTTTTTACATCCCCATTATCTCACCATTCCCGCCATTATTCAAGCGCACATTGGCGCCGCAGTGACAATGGCCAAATCATGTTCTGGCCATTAAAAAACCAGTCTGGTTTGCGGATTTTCGATTATACCTGATATTTATCCACCCACCATTTTTTAATAAGCGGCAAGGAAAGGGTGGAGAGAAGATATCCGGCTACCGGCACGACTGCTTTGAGCAAGGGCAATGACTCTTGAATGATGACCAGCCAACAGGTCGCGACCACATAGGTCACCAGCGCAATAAAAAGCCGGCGCGTCCAACTGATTTCCCAGCCCTTGTCGGATTCAACCCGCCTGTTTCTTTCTTTGATGTTTTCGATTTCTTTTTCAATTTCCATAAGTTTATTTTACAAATTCTCAACCAAAAAATTTTTGAGAGCACCGAGGTCTTTTTTATTTTCGTCATAATAATAGGTCTTGATTCCAACTGAGTTTGCACTTTCGGCCGCTTCTTTTCCATGTTCAAAATATACGACATCATTTTTATCTAAACCAAAATGTACCAGCATTTTTTTAAAGTATTCTGGATCTGTTTTTTCAGGATCGTGCTTTAAAGTAAAAACTTCATATGGCGCATCATTTAGCCTATATTGGTTCGTAGCCTCATAATCCGCACCGGTGAGAATTATTTTCCTGTTTGGAAACTCTTCAAGTAGATCATACATCTCCTTAAAAATATTTCCCTCCCTGTCGACAATACCACCCACAGCATCAACTAAAATTATTTTCATATTTTTATACTTTATTATTTTTATTCTACCTCCATTTTACCTATTTTTCAAGCCGCGTAAAGCTTAGACAAACCATGCGGCACGGCCACAAAAAAACCAGAATTATTATTTCTGGTTTTCTACCTCCGGCATCTGCTCGCAAACTTTTCTTGCGCCGATTTCTTTTTTAAGAGTCCCATTTTTTTCAGTTCGCTGACATTTTTATGTGACAGTTCTTCTAAAAGCTTGTCCATTTCATAGACTTTCGGGTTCACTTCCAGGGCGATGTTATTGATGCCAAGAAGTTTGATGCCAGCCAGTGTCCGAACGCGTGACAAGGCCACATAACCCATACCATATTCAAAAGATTTGCTGAGATCCATTTCCACGGCGTCCAGCGTCATGCCTTGGCTTTTGTGAACAGTGATTGCCCAAGCCAATCGCAACGGCACTTGGGTGATGGTGGCCAAAGATTCGCCAGCTTCTTCAATCAGCCATTTCTCAGGCGTAGCGACAATGGTTTTGCCGGACGCAGTCTTCACAATCGGCATGCCCTTGCTGTCAAAATCAATCACTTTGCCCAGTGTGCCATTAACATAGCCGCGGTCAAAATTATTTTTCACAAACATCACCACTGCGCCTTTTTTCAGCACCAAAATTTCAGGAGCGAGGCATCCTTTTTTGACAGAACTGATTAGATATTCGATGCCAGAGGCGGTCATTTTGAAGGTCATAGCATCTTCCTGAATCTTTCGCAGTTCCGCGTTGTTAATCACATCCACATTGGCGTTATGCGTATATAGTCGAGTGGGTTTGATATTATTTTCTATCTCCATATTTGCGCGCGAGATCAAAAGTTTTTTGGTTTGCGCATCGCAAGACCGACTGCGGATGTCACTCAAAATTTTAAGTATTTGCCGATCTTCTTGGCGATATTGTTCTTCCAAATAACAGATCTTCGGATTCATTTCTTCCCACGCCTGCGCTTCCACAACAAAACACGCTTCTTGTCCATAAGGCGTGACGGGCGGCAACTGAAAAAAGTCACCGCACAGGATGACTTGCAATCCGCCGAACGGCAAGAAAGGTTCTTTGAATTTTTTGCAAATATTGTTGATGATGTCCAATTGATGTGCGTGCAACATCGACACTTCATCAATAATTAACACCGCGGTTTTTTTGAACCGTTGTCGGTGATAATTTTTTTGTTTCAATTTTTTGAAATCCGCTTCAGTGAATGTGTCGCTGATGCCCATACCAGACCAACTGTGAATTGTTTGTCCGTTCATGTGGGTGGCAGCAATGCCCGTGGACGCCGTGACGGCCACACCGATGCCATTCTTTTTCAGATAGTCGATATATTGCTTCAACAAATAGGTCTTGCCGCTGCCGGCCGGACCGGTCAAAAACACATTGTGTCCCAACTTGAGAATGTCGAGCGCTGTTTCTTGTTTCATATAGGCATTTTACTCTCTTTTGCGCCTCTACTCAAGCCGCTAGGCCAATGGCCAATGGCCAAATCGTGATTTAGCCATTCAATTATCTTGCCCTACATCTTATTTATCAACTTCAAGAAGTCTTCGGCAGTTTTGGTCCAAGTGAATTTTTGGGATTGCGCCAAGCCTTTGGCGATCAAGCTGTCACGCAATTCGCTTTTGGTCAAAATTTCTTTCATAGCTTGATAGATTTCATCCGGCTGGTCCGGATTAATCATGATTCCGCCACTGCCAACAATTTCCGGCAAAGAAGAATTGTTGGAAGTGATGACTGGTACCCCGCAAGCCATCGCTTCCAGCGGTGGAAAACCAAAGCCTTCAAAAAATGACGGGTAGACAAACAAGGAAGCCAAATTCAAAACAAATTCCTTATCTTCATCATCAACAAAATTAATAACTTTGATATCTTCGCGATATTTTGAAGCAGAAATTTCCACAAAGATTTTTTCACTCAACCAACCCTTGGAACCAGCCACTACTAATTTATATTTTTGTATTTCCGTGTTTCCGGATTTGATTGCCTCTTCCTGCAATTGATTATAGGCCTTCACGATACCCGTGATATTTTTGCGCGGTTCAATCGTGCCAAGATAGAGAATAAATTTATACGGCAAGCCATATTTCTCCTTGACTTTCACCAGTTGCTCATCGTTGCGATCCAAAACCCGAAATCTTTCCGCAACGCCACTATAACTGGTTTGAATTTTATTTTTATCAATCCCCAACAGACTAACAATATCGTGCGCCGAGGACTCGGAAATGGCGATGATTTTGTCCGCGCGCTGGCAAATTTTTTTGGTGTTGATAAACATATGCCACACTCTTCTGACCCAAGAAAATGTTTCCGGATATCTTTCAAAAGACAAATCATGGATGGTCACAATCAACTTCGTGTCCGGACTAACGCTGCCAAAAATAATATTGGGCATGAAAAAAATATCAACCCCGCCTTGCGTCGACGAACGGTCGTTTCCGCGAGTCGAGGCGGGCCCGCCGATCAACTTGTCAATTTTCGGCCAGTTCAAATACCAAAATAAAAAATTCAAAATCTTATTGGGAAAGTTGAATTTTTTCAAAGTGACTCGCGGATGTTTTTCCAGCCAAGAAAAATTCGCAGCGGAACTTTTGAAGGAATTAAAAAAAAGGATGTAATCATTCCTCGTGTCGAGCTCGAATAATTTGTTCAAAAAATTAAGAGTATATTCCTCCACTCCTGTTCGCCGTCCTTCTGATAGACATCTGACATCAATTCCGATACGCATAGATTATAACTTTAAAATTAAAGATTTTAAACAAGCTATTTTAAATAGTGTTTCAACATTACCAGCCAAAATCCCACAAAAATTCCCACTGCCAAGGAAGCTAGGAAAATAATAAATGGACTAATTTTATCACGAACGATAACCGGATTTTGCGCCACGACCGCAAACCAAGTGTCTTCATTCTGATTTTTGTTCATAGACTCTGTGTTTATTGCAACAACTTCGGAAACTGCCTCCGCAATTTTTTTGGCTGAATTTTCCGAAGTGGCCGAAAACGAAACAGACACGATTTGCGCGGAAAGTTTTTCCGCCACAAAAATTTTTGCCAACTGGCGCAAACTCATTTTATCAGAATCGATTCCCGCCTTTGCATAAATATCCATTGCTGTTCGCGGATTTTTCAACCACTGAACAACCGTTTCGGAAAATTTTTCATCCGCCTGCAACCGATAAAAATCATCATAACGATAATCAGTTGTCTGTTGCACGCCACTGCGCGTAATGTTCAACGCCAAAGAAACTCCATAAGAAATTGGTTTCAGTGCAAAATATATAAAACTGCCAACCACAATCAAAACCACCGCAAAAACAAACAGTTTTGCATTTTCTTTTAAAATTTTGAAATATTCTTTTAGCTCCATAAAATTTTTATAATTTTTAATTTTGTAATTTTATAAATAAATCTTAATTTTTAAACATTTAAAATTTGGTCATTAGAAATTGTTTAAAAATTAAAAATTGGGAATTAAAAATTAACCGACTTGAAATTTATATTTAAATTATATTAATCTCATCCAGCCAACCTATTCTTGAAATCCATATACTCACTGCTTATATATTCCTTTATTTTAGCCTTAAATACGCTTTTGTCAAATTTTCTAGCTTTTTCGCGGTTATATTCCGGATCATAGTCCAGGCTATCCAACTTCTTCACGGCTGTCATAATATCCGCCACTGTCTGATGCTCAAAAAATATGCCTGATTTACCCTCTTCAATATGTTCAACCACATCCCCGCCCCTGAAGGCCACTACTGGCTTTCCAGCTGCCAAGGCTTCCATGGCCACAATACCAAAGTCCTCCTCCTGCGGAAACAAGAAAGCTCTGCAAGCAGCATAATGCGTCGGCAACTCCTCATCCGGAACTCGGCCTAAAAATTCAATATTTGCGTTAGCTAATTTTTTTAATCTTTTCAGTTCCGGGCCGCGGCCGATAATTTTTAATTTCAGACCCAATTCATTAAAAGCTTGAATAGCAATGTCATGCCGTTTATAGGCCACCAGCCGGCCAACCATCAAAAATGATCCATCATTGTCTTTTTTTAAATTAAATCTTGCTATATTGACCGGAGGATGAATCACCACACTATCCCTCTTATAATATTTTTTAATTCTCTTGGCGACAAAATTGGAATTAGCAATCAATTTATCCGGCCGCTCTGCGCTCATCCTGTCCCAAACACGGATATAGTTCATCGCAAAAGGCACTATTTTTTTTATCAAATCGGGAAAATCAAAATCACTGGTATATTTCTGACAGTCATCCCAAGCATAGCGCATCGGCGAATGCATATAGCACAGGTGCAGCGTGTCTGGTCCGGTTATGATGCTCTTGGCATAGCTGGATGAATCCGACAGCACGATGTCATAATTGGAAAAATCAAACTGTTCAATTGCCATCGGCATCAAAGGCGGAAAAATACGATGATGCTTTTTAGCGAAGGGAATTTTTTGAATGAAAGAGGTTTTGATGTTTTTATTTTCAAAAACACCATGCATAAAATCCTTGTTATAAACAAGGGTATAAATCGGCGCCTCCGGGAAAAGTTCCGTAAAACATTCCAGCACCCTTTCCGCCCCGCCATATTGAACCAAATAATCGTGCACTAGAGCTATTCGCATAAAAATTACTTTATAGCTTTTTCAATAATCTCATCTATTTTATTCCGCTCTGCTACAATTTTTTTCTTCATTTCATCCTGCCTGTCCAATTCAGTTTTAATTTCATCAACGATCTTTTGTTGCTTTTCCAAATCAATGTCAATCATTGGTAATTCCTGAATTTGGCTTGGAAAAATATTAGTATTATTTCCCAATCCCTTTTTATTCACTTCGATCAAATATTGAAAATATTCTGTTCTGAAATAATAGTACGCAAACAATGGATTATAATTTTTTAGCCTCATTCTCATTGTGAAATCCGCGAAAATACCTCGTAAATCTTCGTCATCAATCAGGGCAACCTTTCCAATTGTGCCCTCGCCTGAGCGAGCGATCAGAATATCGCCCTTAGCGACTGTTTTATTTTCATTTTGGCTTGAATATGCGTTTGAAACTAATTTTGCATCTTCACTTTCAAATTTCCAGTTTTTTATATTTGCCATTGATACATAGAAATAATCGCCATTGTCATCATAATCCGCAGGTGAAACGCTTTTGCCAAGAACAATTGGCTCAACTATAAAATGTTTTATCTTCTTATTAGTAATATTTTTCAGCTGCTTAATAATAAATATTCCTGCCTCTCGGTGAAATTTTACGCTTTGTCGAATGTCTCTATTATTTGCAAAACTAGATAAGTCTAAATAGAAATTTTTAATTTTCTTCAATTTTTCAAATTTTTCCAAATCAAACCTAAACTCTCTCGCAAAAACTTTATTAATAACTTCCTGTACCAGATCAATTTGGCTTTTCAAGTCCTTAATTTTATTTTCAATAGGCTCAATTTGAGCGACAATTTGATCTTGATTTTCCTTTGAAAGTAAAGGAATTTTTATTCTTTTTAGGTCATCATCCTTATACGCAGAAATTCCGATACCCCTATAAATATTGCTATCCAAAACACTCTTTAACCTTTTTGTTCTCAAGACATAAAGAATAAATTTTTTGTTCCAATCTTTTCCAACTTTATAGATATAAAAGCCATTCGAAAAAACATAACTTGACAAATCATTATTTTCAATGCTCAAGGCAGGTGATTTTGCTAATCGCAAACTTGAGATGATAATGTTATCTTTTGTAACTTTGTATTTTAATCTTCCAGGATGATCATCCAATGTGGCAAGCTGGAAATCTTTTATTTCTCCATCTTCATCCAAGTATGATTGCCCGGTTGGTATGCCCTTATATTCTTCGCCATCCTCTCTTAAAAATTCGTCCTGCGCCAATTCCTGAAAATTAATTGTGAATTGTTTTAATGCCATAGCTATTTTTGAATACAATGCTGCAAAAAAATCATTACCAAATTTAACACCAACCGAGCACTCTTTTCATTGGCATATTCCTGCTTAGGGTGAGCATCCCCAGTTTTTCCCCTTTCTCGCATTAGGATAGAATCAATATTTTTAAAAATTTCACTAGAAAATTTATCACTAGGTATCAACCCTTTTTCCTGCGCCTGTCGTATGAAACTACTAATCCCCTCTCCGCTCCCAATCTTACCATTTACTATGATTTGCAAATATGCTTGTAGCGCAGAAACAGCATGAGTAACACAATTACTATATCCAGTCTCAGTTTTCAGCTGGTATTTTTTAAAGGTATCCCCCAACTCTCGATTAACATCACCCCACTTTGGCGAAGAAAGAAAATTTAGAACTGGAACATAAATTTCATTTGTTATTTTTGGATCTTGCCTTTCGACAAACTCATTGCGAGTAAGAATTAAATTTACCCCAAAATGCTCAAAAACATCGTTCAAACTTTCCGCAAATTTATCAAGTTCCCTGAATTTCCATTTTACAAGCACCTTTTCATATTCCTCTTCTGATTTATAATCACTCTTATAAATGCTAGGGTGTTTATTTTCATTTTCTTCCAAAATGGTCTTGCAAAAACACGACAGCAGCTCAAGAACAACATGACCATCTTGTTCAAAAAATATATTCTTAAAATCTGCAATTGCACTTTGAAAAGAAAAGTCTCTTAAAAACTGTTTGGCGTATGATTGATACTTATGAAGATCATTCAGCTTATGAATTGAAAAAAACACTCTAGTGTTTCTCCCTTCTTTATTTTCAATAAACCAATACCTGATGTATTGCCACATTCTGTCTTTTTCTTCATGTGAAAGATCATTCCAATCCCTCAGTCCCAGCGTTGGGCTCAACAATCCATTAGCTTCATTATTTTTTTCACTCCACAATTTAAACATCATCAAAACAAATAATTTTTTACTAAAATTTACTTATAAACCACACTACTTCTCAATTCAAACGCATCTACTCCTAAAAGCAAGGCAGCAAAGTCGATGAGCCAATCATAGATGTTGCCATAGGTCGCATTAAATCCTCCCAATCCTTTGCTTTTGTATTCATCAATAAAATTCCAAAGTTCTTTGTTAAGGTCGATGCCCTTTTCAAAAACCTTTTCCGCAAATTTTGGAAGTTCTGCTTTAAAAAACTCAATTCGCTCCGGGGTAAGGCCATATTTTTCCCCAAATTGCTTGGTGAATTTTTCCATCTCTTTCTCCATTTTTATTTTTGTTTTTTGGGTCATATTTTTATTTTTAATATTTTAATCCCACTCAATTTTTCGCATATAATCCAAAGCGGTTTTTTCAACTCCATCATCAACCAAAACCTCGCCTTTTTCATTTGTCCGATACAGCTCATTTGGCATTGGCTTTTCACCTCTCTTGGTTCTTTTATAGCCAACACCACCCACTTCTGCCATAAAGATTTTGTAATTCAATTCTTTGGCCACTTCGCCAAAAACCCACCAGGTGTTCACAAAACCAAACGCATCCTTAGTGTCATTGTCATACTTGCAAAGCCCTCTTAATTCATCGGCATATTTCTCAATCAACGATTTAGCGGAAAGTTTTTGATCATCTTTTTCAATATAATCTTTGAGCATTTTTGCCAAAATTTCTTTTTCTTCTGTTTCTTTTAAATCCTTGATTGAAGGCAATTTTTTGCGATCCTTTCCATTAAGATAGACTTCCGCCAAATTTTCGCATCTAGTCTTAAGATTTCCCCACTCATTGGAATATTTTCTCCAAAGTTCATCCCATTTTTCAATTTCCGATTTGGTTTTCTTTTGCGCGAAAAGCAAGCTGGTTTTGGTGGAAGTGAAAGGCTCAAAAGTGATTTGCGGAAGTGAAACCACTGCTTTGACTTTGAAATATTTGTAAATAAAAAGGCGAATGTATTTGTTTTCTGTCGTGTCAAAAACGCTTTCCGGCAAAACCGCGCCAAATCTTCCATTTGGCTTGAGTAATTGATACCACCTTTCCACAAAAAGATTTTCTGAATTTTTCTTTTCTCCAAAGATAAATTCTGATTTTAGATTATTTTTTGTGTCATTATCCAAATTAACGCTAAACGGCGGATTGGTAACAATAGCGTCAAATTGCTCGTTCACCTCTTTGTCAAAATAGGTTTTGTCACTTTTCGCCTCTTGAAGCTTATTGGAATAAAAATTGAAAGGCAAAAGGCCATCTTTTACATAAACATTGGCCGAGCCATCGCCATGCAAAATCATATTTACTTTTGTGGCTGTACCCAAATTGAAATTGATGTCCGTCCCATATATAAATTCCTCTGCCCATCTGTTTTCCAAATTATCAGGATAAAACCAGCTCTGCATCTTGTTTTCCACATTGCGGGAAGTTTCCACTTTATTTCTAAATCTGCGTTTTATATTTTCCGTAATAAATTTCATATATTCAATGAGAAATGTTCCACTGCCAGAACTTGGATCTATCAAATATGGAAGTTTCAAATCACTATTTATATTTTCAATAGCAAGTCTGTCCAATTGCATTCCCCAAAGCAAGAAGCGCACTACATTGATATGCGTGAAAAATTGTCCTTTGGACTGTTTGAAGCCTTCGCGAATGATACCTTCAAAGAAATCTCCCAAAATATCTTTTCCGCTAAAACTGTTTTTTCCTTCCACAAATGAATAGCTTTCCAATTGTGCCACCGTGTATTTAAGCTTGAACAGAGAAAATTTATTTTCATCAACAACAAAAGATTTTTTTAGCTTTGATTCATCTGAGATATTTAATCTTTCTCTTAAGGCTCTTCTATAAAGTTCGTTTATCCGCTCAAAAAGCTGATCATTAGTTTCGAAACTTTCCCCATCTTTAAAAGAAAGGATTTGAAAATCATACTTTTCACCTTTTCTTTTTTCGCTTTCATCTTGGATCTTTGCCAAAATAAGATTCACAAGTGAAACAAAAACATCATTATCGTCAGTTCCTCCACCGCCCCAAAGCACATTATGAAGATTCTTTCCCAAACCATTAAGCTTTTCGTGAGTAAAATTTGTTTCCAGATCCTTTTCGCCACCCTTCACATAGGGATCTTTTTGCGCTTTTTCATATCGCTCCGGCAATTCATCCGCAAAATCCCGAGCTTCTTTCCATAAATCAAAAGAATTGAACCTTTGATAATCAATCAAGATACACTTATCCTTAATTGCGTCATTTACAATTTCAAAAGTGTATAAAGTAAGATATTTTACTTTTTTACCCTGACCCTGCTCCTGTGAAGCTAAATTAAAAAGTTGTTTTTCAATCACCTCATCCTTATCCTTTTCATAGTCTTGCGGGCTTTTAAGTTCGATGTATAAAAAGGCGTCTCCCTTATCATCTCGAACAATTACATCTATTCTTGGCTTGTTTACCTTTGGCCTGCCAATATCATAATTTTTTTCAATTTCAATATTTTCCGGTTTGTATCCAAGCTCGTTAACCAGCTTTGCGATAATATAGGCTCTGACAATTTCCTCATCACCTCTAAATTTATCAATTTTCCAACCTTTAATTTTTTCAGAATATTTTACCTTCTTATTTTCAAAATCAAAAACCTCAACAACTTTTGTTTTCTGATTATTTAAATATTGTTCAATAATTTTTGTGTTCATAAAATATTTTTGATTATCACCTTTTGCCCATAGTGATATTATACCACTATTATTCAATATCGCAACACCTTCGCCTGTGGATAACTTTTTTATTACCTGCATCAATTCTACTCCAATTATACCCTCTTTCAACTTTTTACACAAAAAAAGACCCCATAGTCGGAATCTTTTTTAATACCCATGCTATAAATTTCTTCTTTTTCGGAACAACACGCCAATTGTTTTGAGGCAGATTTGAATATCCAGAGCTAGCGACCAATTTTCAATATAATATAAATCCAACTTATATTCATCTTCGAAATCAAGATCCGAGCGACCGGAAACTTGCGCCATACCCGTCACGCCCGGCTTGATAGTTAAAAGCCTTCGGTGATAGTCCATATATTTTTCTACTTCACGATGCTGGTGCGGCCGTGGACCAACCAAGCTCATGGAGCCGAACAACACATTAAAAAATTGCGGCAACTCATCAATCGAATATTTTTCAATTACGCGTCCCACGCTAGTTTTTCGCGGATCAGCTTTAATCTTATACAATGGCCCTTTTCGCACACTCTGGCTTTCTATTAATTTATTTTCCAAATCAACCGCTTCGCTTAGTTTTGGATTTTCGGCACTGACGCAAAATTCCCATCTCATATAGCGAAACTTATAAACAAAAAATTTCTTGCCGTCATTTCCCACTCGTTCATTTCTATAAATTATCGGCCCGCAGCTTTCCAGCCATACCGCCAAGGCCGTTACTAACATAATCGGGGAGGTTATGACTATCGCAATTGAGGCGGCAATGATGTCAAAAATCCTTTTCAAAATCCTGCCCCAACCATCCAAGGGTGTATGTAATATTTCAATCAATGGCTCGCCATTTAAAAATCCCACTTCATATTTTGAAGCTTGCAAGGTGGTCGACATATATTTATAGGTGATATTATTCAACGCGCAATAGTCAATTAGCTTTTCCTGCTCATCATCCGCAATAGACGGCTCGCACAAAATTATCTCATCGATGCCCTTTTCTTGTTGGATCATTTTAATCACTTTTAAATGAGCCGTGTCAATCTGCTCGACAATCCGATAACCTGAATTTTTATTCTGCCTAATCAATTTCGACATCGTATCCATTTTTCCATTCCTGCCAATCAGCAAAACCCGATGCACGCCAATCCCTTTTTTTCGCAGCAACCATGTTTGAATTTCATGCAAGATATAACGAGCCAGCACGATATAAAAAACAGCCATCATCCATGCTGCCAAAATTATAAATCTAGACGAAAACCATTCTCGCTTCAAAAATATAGCCACAATTATAATCACCAAGCCGATTGAAGTGGCTGTAAAAACTCGTCCAGCCTCTTCCCAAAATTTTCTGGTTACACGAATGTCATACAAACCCTCTAGCGCATATATCAAAATAAAAATCGGCGTTACCAAAAAAATAATCTTAAGATAGCTGTCAAAAGGAAAATTATATAACTTCGGTTGCAAACTGATGATTTGCGGAATATCACGAATAACAAACGCCGACAAGCCGGCTAAAATTATCATGGCAAAATCAACCGGAACTTGGATGGCGCTAAAAAATAATTCTGAACGCTTCATTTATTACCCCCTAATAATTAAAGTGATTTGAATTTACGATTTATCAAAGCAAATCTATAAGCCGGATTTTGTGCCAAAATTGTCTGAGCAAAGCGAAGTTACAATTTTGATCATCCGCCGAAGTCCTAAGACGAAGGCGGGTCCGCCTTCGCTATAAAGCTACGGCGGACTCTCAATTTTGTGATTGTTCGCAAGCTCACAAACAAAATTGGAGCAATAATTTATCTAGGTCTGATATTGCTATCAGACTCGAGCGGCACTCCCTGATTTGCATCAGGGCACGGCCTTGCATCAGATAGGGCTTGCCATCATTAGTCATCGCTGACTAAGAAATATTGTAGCTTCGATTCGCTATTCAGCTGATAGAGCGAACATAAATTTGAAACACCAATATGCTTTTCACCTTTGCCAATTTTGTCTCCGACATCAGTCGGAGATACAAAATTGAGCACCCCTGCACCTTTTCCGCTAACAAACTTTTTGTTTCTCAAATTTGAGACGCAGTCGATTCTTTGCAAAATCTTTCTGCCCAATTAATTTGTTTGAAGAAAAGGTGCGGGGTTGTCCCAATTTTCAAAATCAGTAGTATTGTCTCTGTGGCGCTATCCCTTGACTGGCATCACTACCAGCCCGATGGGCGTTACCCATTATCCCCTTTTCCCGCCCGAAAGCGGGAAGATGTCCGGACTTTCCTCCCCAGTTTTCACTGCGGTAATTGCCCGATTTGCTTTGATAAAGCCTAAATTCAATTGTTAAAACACTTATTATAATAGTCTATTTTTATCCTCTTGTCAAATAACGAAGGCTCTATAATAATAACTGTGGTGGATAACTAAAGAAGTGGTAGAATTTAAGCGCTTAAACATAAATTCACACCACTCCTATGAAACAAGATATCAAAAAACTGATAAATTTCATTTTCCGCAATCCACTTGCCTGAAATATGCTCATCACTTAAATCAATCATTTCATCAGTCTCAATAAGGCTTGCTGTCCCACAAACTGCAAATCCGCTTTTTGTATGCCAAGCATCATAATCAAGCACGGAAGCTATTTCAAAATTATTAATACCCAACTCCTCTCTCACTTCTCGCCTAAAAGCCTCCTCCCTATTTTCATTGTTATTGATTCTTCCACCCGGCAAATCCCAGAGATCCTTTCGATTATTCATTTCACCAATAAAACATTTTTCATCACGAATCAAAACCGCTTTTTGACTAATAACAAAATGTTCGTGCTCGCCTGTAAATTTATTTGCATAAGCAGCAATTTCTTTATATAAAGACAGTACAGACGCATATTTTTTAAAGTCCTCGGGAGAAATCCACTGAAATTCCGTGTGCTCATTGCTCAATCGCACTTCTCCGCTTACATATTCACACACAAAAGTTATTCCAACCTTAAATTCTCCGGTGTCTTTGGTGAAAGAAAAAACATTAAACGGCTCTCGCACCAACACCTCAATCCCAACTTCTTCCAAAATTTCCCGTTTTAAATTTTCTTCCGGAGAAATCTCTTCGTCCATGCCGCCACCCACTGTTTCCCAAAGCTCTGGTGCATGATCATCCTCGCGGCTGCGTTTCACAATCAAAATTTTCCCATCGCCCCGCCGAATAATACCTTTAACCGCAACTTCAAATTTTTTATCCATTATTTTTAAATTAATTTAGTTTTTCATCTTTTACTAGTCTATTGTAATTTATCCTTTTTGCCAAATTAAAGGCGCCTCGATCATAGTCGAAACGCCTTTGTTTTAGTCTCCATTTTTGAGATTGAAAAACACCAGAACTCCCAAGGCCAAGATACAACCTGAGACAAGCCAGGTCAGTGGGATTCCAAAATGCTCTGCCAGATATCCACTGCCGATGAGTCCCAAAAATGCTCCTGACTTTCCCATCATTGAATCAAATGACAGGATGGTTGCCCGCTGTTCTGATGGAATGCGATGATTCAGATAGGCCTGTTTCAATGGTCCAATCATCCCGCGACCCATTTCATGCAACATAAACAAGCCAACCACCGGAACCACGCCCAACATCAATGATGCTCCGATGATACCAATTACAGTAATTCCCTGAGAAAGCACAATGGCATTTTTTTCATGTCGAATTTTGTCTGCGAAAAGTTTTGACAATTGCCCTCCCAGCATCGTGACCACGGAAACAGCGGCAAACAACCAGCCTAAATTCCTTGTGGAAAATCCATAAGTTTTCTGGAACACAAATGGCCATTGCATATTCATTGCTTGAACGGAAATCGCCAAAATCATTCCGAACAAAACCACAAACCAAACTGATTTCTTTTGATATCCAAATCGTACACTATCCTTGATAGTTTTTTTAAATGGAGCAAAAGAAAATTTAAAACTCACTCTTTCGATTTTTTGTTCTTTCAAGGCAAAGATAGCAAAAACTCCCACCATAGAAGTTGCAAGTGCGCTAGCCAGCCACGGCAAGGACAAATCTCGTTGACCGAGATATCCGCCCATTAAGCTTCCAAAGATAATGCCAAACTGCGTGGCATATACTTCGCGACGAAAAACATGCGATAGCTCGCCGTCATATCCATGATATGCCAATGCGTCAACCACCCAAGCTTCCAAAGCGCCTGAAAGAAATGTTAGTCCTACTGCTCCGATAAGTTCTGCGCCCGCAAAGGACCAGAAGCTTTTGCCGAAAAAGTACGCCAACATCGAAAGCGCCATCATAAAACAACCGGCGACAATCGATTTTTTGCGACCAAAAACATCAGCAAATGCTCCAGTTGGAACTTCCAAAAGAAAAACCCCACCCATGAAAAACATATTGATAACATTGATTTCCAACAGATTCATTCCGCACGACGCTAAAAATAACTGATAAGTCGCGAAGAAAAATGCGTGAGACAAACTCAAAAAAAAATGAGAATGCAACATAGGTTTTAATGATTTTTCTAGACATGATTTTCTCCATAGATTCTTATTAACTTAATAATTACTCTGCCTCGATTGAACTCCTCTTCAAACCTCCTTTTTATTAAATTTTTAATGTGCCGCCTAGAAATAAAAAAGCTCGGCTTTTTATCTAGCCGAGATGATCTTTGAAGTATGAATTTTTATTAAAAGTTTATGAAGTCATAGGTTTAAACTTATTAAAATTCACAAAAACCGCCTGGGTCAGATAAGCAACCCTAGTGGCTGCGTAGCAATCGAAAAACATCGGGGAAACAATCCCAGATAGATTAAGATGCATTTGATTTTTGTGATATCTATTCATATATTTAGCTTTGCCCTATTTTTATCATAAACTTGATTTTTTGTCAAATTCTACCGACCCCTAGATGCGTCTCCCGAGATAGCTCAAAATAAAAGGTTACCAAGAAACTAGTCAGAATGTTTCTCAG
>CAZMNQ010000013.1:0-15808 GCA_964567695.1 uncultured Bdellovibrionales bacterium | reverse complement strand
CATAACATGCTAATTTGCATTTGCCACGGCAGAAAGGATTTTTTTTGAGAATTTTTTCTGCTGTGGCGAAGCTGTAGTGGCCAAGCCTGACAGCAAAAACTTAATTACCAAGTCGGAGTGATTCAGTGGGAATCATAATGAGGCGGTGAAAAGGAGATGAACCATGAGGAAGTCTTTGAATTGGAAAGAGGTCGAGCAGTTTTTGGCGGTTCCTTGGAGTTTGTTTGCGGTTATCTGCAACACATTCAAAGAGGCATTGATTGGGATTGAAATAATCCCATGGTTGATTACCGATGGCAAGGATTTTTTCATCGATAATTTTTTGAAACCCCTTGGCGAGGAGTTTCTCAAAAATCAGCGTATTCGTGTCTTGAGTGATACTACCATCATGGTTAATCTTGATGCGGCGCCAAGGTTACCCTTCGATGGTGCGCAGATAGAAAAAAATGATGGCGGTGGATGGGTAAAAGTTGAGAAGCGCAAGGATGAATTGTATGTGGATGGCCGCAAGGTTATTATGCGTATAGTTAAGCGTCAAAAAAATGGTAAGACTATAAGGGGATATGAGCTCCACGATGAACTTTCAGGAGAACTGGTGCTTCATCCGAACATTTTGGATGCTCTTATTGAACAACATCTAAGACTCATTCCAAAAAAAAGGAGAAGCATCGGACATATTTTCTTTTGGGGAGTGATCTTTCGCAGCTCTGATGATGGTAGCCTGTTTGTCCGTTACATCTTCTGGCAGGGCAGCGGGAGCATCTGTCTCGACCATGACTTCGGCTCTGATGATCCCGCCGCAGTGTGCGCAAGTTAGTACTCCAGACTTAGTTACTCAGGTCTAGACCTTTGAAACTAAGTCTTTAGAACGCTGAAAAATTTCAGCAACGCTTTCGAAATTGTGCGTTTACAATTTCGAGCCCCGACAGTAATGTACGGGGCTTTATTTTTTGCTTATCCCGACTGTTTTTATAAATTTTTCTGTGTTTTTTGAAATTCGTATCGTGTGTTTGATTTTCCCATTGGAAGTTTTAAATTTTTGTATATTTGGTTTGAAGCCAAGTGTGGATATTATTTTCATTACATCATCTGCTAGGGTTGGAATTATGGTGACAAAATTTGCCATCAAATAATCTCTATCATTGTAAACAGAACCATCTGTTTCAAATAATCCACGCAAACAATGCTTAGAGTAAATTCTATTATTTTTTATCCAATCTGGAATGGAAACCTTTTGTTTTTCTTTAGAACCTTCTTTCGCTTTCCAGCCGAGAAGATTTTCCCATTTGTTTGAATAACAACTTATATCTACGCAATATGCTCTTCTATTGACTTCCGAAACCTTATTGGTTGGCAAAAGCTTTTTAATAGCAGAAGTTATGTTGTCGATAATTACTGGATATTTTGTATCACAGCTTATTCTAAGTCTCACAGCTCTACCATTTGGATTTGATAAACCGCCGTCTCCCAAGGCGACGCCAACAATATAGGCCAAGTTATTTTTGTCTAGTTTTGTATTAGACATGATTGTGCCCGAGGCGAGACTCGAACTCGCACGGCCTTGCGACCGGGGGATTTTGAATCCCCTACGTATACCAATTTCATCACTCGGGCAAATGTGCTATACTTCATGTATTATGGCAAAGATAATCTCTCTAGTCAACCAAAAGGGCGGAGTGGGCAAAACCACCTCGGCTATCAACCTGGCGACCTATTTGGCGGCGGCTGGCAAGTTTGTTTTGCTCGTGGATCTGGATCCGCAGGGCAATGCTTCGTCGGGGCTGGGAATTGACATTCACATAGTGGAAAAGAGCCTCTATCATTCCATGGTGATGGGCGAGCATCCGTCAAAAATTGTCATTCGCATGGACAAATTGGCGCATGACATCATTCCGTCCAATCAAGATTTGGCCGGGGCGGGCATTGAGCTGGTGAATATGGAAAATCGTGAATTTCGTTTGTACAATGTGCTACGAGAAATCCGCACCAACTATGATTATATTATTATTGATTCACCGCCGAGCTTGGGACTTCTAACTATTAATGGACTGGTGGCTAGTGATGAAGTTATTATTCCCGTGCAGACAGAATATTTTGCCTTGGAAGGCTTGAGCCAACTTTTGAACACGGTTAATTTAGTGAAAGAAAATTTGCAACCGGATTTGAAAATCATGGGCGCACTTTTGACGATGTATGATAAAAGAAATCGCTTGTCACGCCAAGTCATCAAGGAAGTGCAAGATCATTTTCCTGGTCATGTTTTTGACAGCATCATTCCCAGAAGCGTCCGCTTGGCGGAAGCACCTGGCTTTGGAAAATCAATTCTGAGTTTTGATGCCTTTTCCAAAGGCGCCAGGTCCTACAAAAATTTGGCCAGAGAAATTATTGAGATGGATAAAAAAGAGAATCAAAAAAAGTTTACAGTGTAAAAAATATAAAAAATAAATCAAAACCACTGATTCGCACTGATTTTTCTGATTACACATGAATTATATTTATCATGTGGAATCTGCATGGTCATGTGTTAATCTGTGGTTCAGATATCTATGGCACAAAACTATGGCCTCGGCCGCGGACTAGCCTCGCTCATTCCGCAAAATCGTTCCAACACTTCGGACAAAAAAATAAACGAACCCAGGGATGACTTCAATTATTTCGGAGCCAAGCCAACTGGTTCAAGTGTAGAAACGAGACATGCCTCGTCCCCACAGGGCGGCGGTTTAGGCATGCAAGAAATTGAGTTGATTCGCATTGTGCCAAATCCGCATCAGCCGAGAGTGCATTTTGATTCAGAAAAACTACAGGAGCTGGCCGCTTCGATCAAAGAACATGGCATCATTCAACCGCTGGTCGTTACGAAAAATGCGAATCAATATGAAATTATTGCCGGAGAACGGCGTTTTCAGGCGGCTGGCTTGGCTGGACTCAAAACAGTGCCGGTGATTGTGCGCGACGCGACGGAATTGCAAAAATTGGAATTGGCGATTATCGAAAATGTACAACGGCATGATTTGAATGCGGTTGAAGAAGCGAAGTCATATTTGCGGTTATCGGATGAATTTGATTTAAGTCAAGATGAGGTGGCTAAAAAAATGGGGAAAAGCCGCAGTGTCGTGGCGAACAAATTACGCCTTTTACATTTGCCGATTGAAATTCAAAAAGCGCTGATTTCGGGCAAAATAACTGAAGGCCATGCCAAAGCCATTTTGGCCATTGAGAATCCGGAAAAGCAAAGAGCACTCTTTGAGATGATCATGAAAAACAGTTTGACGGTGCGCCAAACGGAAGATAAAACGAAAGAAATTTCTGTCAAAACCCACACTCGCCACATAGCTGTTGATCCGGAAATTAAAAGAATTGAAGATTTGCTCGCCAGAACCTTGGGCACCAAAGTCAAGCTTTCCAAATCCGGAACAGGCGGAAAAATTATTGTGGATTATTATTCCCCGGAAGAATTAAATAATATTTTATCTAAGATTCATATTTAGGGTTTAAGTTTATTCGCGAAAAGCTTTCTTGATTTGCGTTCTCGCCAGTGAAGTTCGAACAAACCTTAGCCAGTCTCGGCTAGGGTTTTTATGTTCTTTGGAAGTCATGATTTCAATTACTTGGCCATTGCGAATTTTGTAATCTAGTGTGATCATTTTTCCATTCGCCTTGGCTCCCGTAGCGCGGTTGCCAACCTCGCTATGGACTTTGTAGGCAAAATCAATTGGAGTGGCATCTTCTGGTAGATCAATTACATCGCCGAGCGGCGTAAAAGCAAAAATATGATTTTTAAAAAATTCGATTTTGAGGCTTTCCATGAATTCACCATTGTCTTTGCCAAGTTCATTTTGCCATTCGCGTAGCTGTTTAATCCAAGCTAACTCTTTGATTGGAACGGTTGTCTTTTTTCCAAAAAAAAATAAATTTTTTAAGCCGCGCTTTTGTTGTTCACTATACATCCAGTGGGCGGCAATTCCAAATTCAGCCTCGTCATCCATTTGTTTGGTACGGATTTGCACTTCCAAAAAGTTTCCTTCCGGTCCGAAAATAGTTGTGTGGATAGATTGATAGCCGTTGGGCTTGGGCAGGGAAATATAATCCTTGATTCTGCCGACAAGCAGATGGTATTTTTGATGCACGATGCCAAGCGTTTCATAGCAGTCGGAAATAGTCGGCACGACAATGCGGATGCCGATGAGGTCATAGATTTTATTTATATCCATATCATGTTTTTGCAGTTTTTGAAAAAGGCGATAGAGATGTTTGGTGCGTCCAAAAATAGTGATAACTCTGATGCCTTTTTTGAATAATTCTTTTTGTAATTCTGTGACGGCCTTATCTAGATATTGTTTTCGCTCTGCATATTGTTCGGCTTGAATTTTTTTAACATACGCAAAGTTTTCCGGATCAAGATATCTGAAGGACAAATCTTCCAGCGTGCCTTTGATTTCCCCGATTCCTAAGCGATTGGCAATGGGCGCGAAAACTTCCATTGTTTCCCTAGCGATGCGGAGTTGCTTGTCTTCTGGCAAGGCGGAGAGTGTCTGCATATTGTGCAAACGATCAGCCAGCTTGATGATAACCACGCGGATGTCCGCAGCCATAGCTAGAAACATTTTGCGTAAATTTTCGAGATAGGCTTCCTCCAGCGTGCCGCGCAATTTAATTTTTCCCAATTTAGTCACGCCGTCCACCAGAAAAGCGATTTCCGGACTGAATTTTTTTTCAATTTCTTCCAATGTCACAGTGGTATCTTCAGGCACATCGTGCATAAGTCCGGCGGAGATGGTTTTTGATCCCATACCCATTTTGGCAATGTTTCTCGCCGTGTGCAGAGCATGCTGGATGTAGTCTTCGCCGGATTTTCTTTTTTGCCCCTTGTGGGCTGATTCAGCCAGAACATAGGCACTGCGAATAAGCGCCTCTCTTTGCGTGGTCCTTCTGACCTTGAGATTTTTCAAAACATCTTCGATTGTAAGTGGAGTTAGGGGCATAATATTGTTTTACAATTAAGTCGCGGATATTTTTCAGTATAGTCTAGCTGGAGCCAAAAAACAAGACTAATATGCTGTTTACAATTTTTATGTTTTCTGTTAGGATTTGGATTATCGGTTCTTAAAATAATTATATAGCCATTCAAAACCTAATATCTGGGGGAGGGCATACTAAAATGGTTAAAAATGGTCAATCCGCTCAAGAGGATCTGATGGTGAGGCGGCAATCATGGTCTTTTCGGGTTCAAATAAAGAAAGGTTCTGGTTTTGATGAAGGCCTTGCAGTTATGTTTTATGCGGATGATTTAGGAAATCCAACGGAGCTTTTTCCATGGAATCCGAACGGTTCGCCACTTGGCATAGCTGGACTGTGTTCACCCTGCGGAAGACATACCTACACGATGCCTCATGCGGAGAGGTTGCTTCGTCCTCATACAGGGGGATGGGTGCCTGATCACATGCGGAATTTGGAAGCCTCCTACTATCTGCGAGTTTTCCAAAATCTTCGCGAATTTGCTGAAGAGCACCAAAAAAACGATTAATCTCAACGAAGAATAAGGAGGAATCAAGTCCCGCGGTCAATTTTGACTGGCGGGGCTTCTTTATTTTTTGCCAAATATTTGCTTTAGGCGTAAGCTGGAGGTAATAAGTTGTTCAGTAACTAGTTAAGTAACACCCCGGTTAAATAATCTCCGCAAGGCCTGCTTACCGGTAGGTAGGCGGAATTTAACAGGGTAAAAAAGAATATGCCAATTAAAAAACTCGCCGACAAAAACATTCGCAAACTGACCCGCATGGGTCGCGCCGGTGGCAGTTTGGGTCTCACAATTCCCATTGAGATTGTGAAAGAACTGAAATTGAAAGAACGCCAGAAAGTGAAAGTTAAGGTTGAAAGAAAGAAGATTGTGATTAGTGATTGGAAAGAATAGAAATAATAAATAGAAGTTATCCACAGGAGGGATGATTGACGAATAATGTGAGGGTGATATAATATCACTGTAATTCAACTTTTCAAAATTATTATGAAAAAAACAAAAGAGGAAAATAAAAAGATAGCTATTTTTGAAGGTAAAAAAGTAAGGCGGATATGGCATGATGAAATGTGGTGGTTTGCTATTGTTGATATCGTTGCAATTTTAACGGACTCGGTTGATCCTGCGGGTTATATTAAAGATATGCGAAGGAGAGACGCGGAATTAAGTAAAGGGTGGGGGCAAATTGCCACCCCCCTTTCATTGGAGACCACTGGCGGAAAACAGAAGGTTAATTGTGCAAATACTGAAGGAGCTTTTCGGATTATCCAATCTATCCCGTCACTTAAGGCCGAGCCATTTAGGCGGTGGCTGGCAAAAGTTGGTTATGAAAGAATTAAAGAAATAGAAAATCCTGAGTTGGCTGCCAATAGAGCCAGGGAAATATATCGAGCCAAAGGTTATCCGGAAGGTTGGATTGAAAAGCGGATGCGAGGAATTGAAGTGCGGGAAAGCTTGACTAATGAATGGCAAAATCGAGGAGCTGAAAAAGGGATTGAATATGCAATATTGACCAACGAAATTTTAAACGGAGCTTTTGATATGTCCGCTGAAGACTACAAAAATTTCAAGGGGCTTAAAAAGGAAAATTTACGCGATCACATGGATGATCTGGAATTAATTTTGACAATGTTGGGTGAGGCGACAACGACAAGAATTCATCAGGAAAGAGACTCTAGAGGATTTGATCCTCTTCGGGTTGATGCGAAAGACGGTGGAAAAATCGCCGGCGAGACGAGAAAATCTATTGAGAAAAAAATAGGCAAGAAAATTACAACAAAAAAGAATTTTTTAAAATTAGGAAAGAATGTCCATTGAGGCGGGAATGTGGTTGGTTACAAATTGTAACCAACTGAAAGTATATATAACCATCGCCAAATTTGGCGATGGATTTTATGGCTTGAATAAACTGTTAAGTAACTATTTACTGAACAAAATTTTTTTCAAACATTGCATAATCCGGTAATTAATTATTTGCCCAAAAACTTTCATTATCGCCAGGATGAAAATTGATGAAAAAAGGAGTAGTACAATTTGTACCACTCCTTTTTTGTTTTGGCAGACAGAAGTTATTTCTCAAACTTGCACTCTTTGTCTGAACATTTAGTTTTGCCTTTAGCGGCGAAGACCAAGAGGTTGGCGCATTTGGGACATTTTTCGCCGGTTGGTTTGTTCCAGAGAGCGAAGTCGCATTTGGGATAGGTGTTGCAACCGAAGAAGACGCGGCCTTTTTTGGATTTTCGCTCGACGATGTCGCCGAGTTGGCATTTGGGACATTTGATGCCGGTCTTGTTTTCAATGCGCTTGATGCCTTTGCATTCCGGATAATTGGAACAGCCGAGGAAGGCGCCGAAACGGCCGCGTTTCACAAGCATCGGTGCGCCACAAACTTCGCAAACTTCACTGGCATGTTCTTCATCGATTTTCTTTTCAGAATCAGTTTTTTCGGTGAACTTGCAACTGGGATAGTTGGCGCAAGCGATGAATTTTCCGAAGCGGCCGAATTTCATAATCAAATCGCCGCCGCAATCCGGACACTGGCGATCCAGCTTTTCTTGTAAGTCTTCTTTTTTGATTTCTTTGGTTTTCTTTTCCAAATTTTTATGAAACGGTTCATAGAAAGCGCGGATGACCGGCACCCATTCTTTTTTGCCTTCCGCGATTTCATCTAAATCTTCTTCCATGGTGGCGGTGAATTTATAATCCACGATATCGGCAAAATGTTCCGTCAGCAAATCACACACCGTCATGCCGATTTCTTCCGGGAAGAGGCGTTTGTTTTCATCCTTGTCGACATATTTGCGATCAATGATGGTGGAAATGGTCGGTGCATAGGTGGATGGTCGGCCAATGCCCAGTTCTTCCATCATTTTGACGAGCATAGCTTCCGAAAATCGCGCCGGCGGCTGGGTGAATTTTTGTTCGGATAATAATTTTACTAAATTTAATACATCTTTTTCTTCCATTTTCGGCAAGAGATTTTCAGTGACGGGAAGTTTGTCACCGTAGACTTTCAGATAACCATCGAATTTAATCGTGGAGCCGTTGGCGCGCAAAGTGTAATTGTCTTTGGCATCTTTCTGCGTTGCGGCAATGTCAACGGTCACGGAATTCATCATGGCCGGCGCCATTTGCGAGGCCACCATTCTTTGCCAAATCAGTTTATAGATTTTATATTGTTTCGGATCGAGAAATTCTTTGAGGGATTCCGGATCTCGTTCGGGGAAAGTTGGACGGATGGCCTCATGCGCTTCTTGCGCGCCTTTGGCTTTGGTTTTGAAAAATCTCGGATTGTCCAGAGCATACTCTTTACCGAAAACTTTGCCAATCATTTTTTGTGCGCTGAGCATGGATTCCATCGACAGATTGACGCTGTCGGTTCGCATGTAAGTAATGAGACCGATGGAGCCTTCTTTGCCCACGACGACACCTTCATAGAGTTGTTGCGCCAGCATCATCGTTTGTTTGGAGCTATAGCCCAGTTTGTTGTTGGCGTCTTGTTGCAAGGTGGAAGTGGTGTAGGGCGCCAATGGATTTTTCTGCACTTCTTTTTTGGTGATGCTAGAAATTTGATAATCAGCTTTTTCTAAAAAGGAAGCAATTTTATCCGCGTGCTCTTTATTTTTCACGCCGAGCTTGCCCAAAGCCGTTCCATTTTCTTTGGAAATCTTAGCTTCAAAATCGGAATTAGTTTTTAGTTTGTGGCTTGTAGTTTTTAGTAATGCGGAGATGGCCCAATATTCTTCTGGCTTGAAATTTTGAATTTCCCGTTCTTTCTCGACAATCAAACGCAAGGCCACGGACTGCACGCGCCCGGCGCTGAGGCCGCGGCGGATTTTTTTCCACAAAAACGGCGACAATTCATAGCCGACGAGCCTGTCCAAAACACGGCGGGCTTGTTGGGCGTCCACCAAATTATAATCAATCACGCGCGGATTTTCCAAAGCGTGTTTGATAGCTTTCTCGGTGATTTCATGAAAAGCAATTCTTTCAATCTTGTCTAATTTCAAACCGAGCGCCGCGACCAAATGCCAGGAGATAGCTTCTCCTTCGCGGTCTTCATCAGTTGCCAGAATGACACCGTCCGCTTTCTTGGCCAGCTTTTTCAGTTCCGCCACGCGGTCAACATTCTTGGTGGGAATTTCATATTCCGGCTCGAAATTATGCTCAATATCAATGCCCATTTTCTTAGTCGGCAAATCGCGGACATGGCCATAGGAAGACTTCACGACATATTTGCCGCCGAGGAATTTTCCGATGGTTTTGGCTTTAGTGGGGGACTCAACGATTACAAGCTTCATACTTTAATTTTCAATCTTCAATTATCAATCTTCAATGAATTTTCAATTTTTCAATTTTCAATTTTTTGAAAATTATGTCATTGAAAATTTATTGTAAATTGTAAACTGTAAACTGTAAATTTATAAAATTATATAATTCTGTCCTCCAATATTCCTCACCCAGCCTTTGATTTCCATCATAGCCAGAGTTGAGGCGACAGTCGCAGTTCCCAGTTTAGAGGCTTTTGAGATATTGTCAATGTGAAGGGGATCAGTGGAGATTATTTTCAATAAAATTTCTTCTTCCGGGGAATCCGGTATTTTGGTTGGGGCAAAGGCTTTTTCTGAGATTCTCTCCAGATTTAGTTCTTCCAAAATGTCTTTGACGCTGGTGACAACCTTGGCGCCTTTCTTGATTAGGTCATTGGTGCCCAGCGATTGCGGTGAAAAGATGGAACCGGGCACGGCCAAAACTTCGCGATTAAATTCCAAGGCCAAATTGGCAGTGATGAGCGTGCCGCTTTTTTCGTCGGCTTCGACCACCAGCGTTCCCATGGACAGTCCGGCAATAATTCGGTTTCTAGCGGGAAAATTTCCAATGCCGGCGTGAGTCTCAATGGGAAAGTCACTCAGGAGACAGCCATTGGCAATTATTTCGTGCGCTAAATTCAAGTTGCTGGCGGGATAAATATTTTTATTATCCAAGCTGTCGCCCAAAACTGCGATTGTTTGGCCGCCGCCGTCCAGCGCGCCGCGGTGGGCGATGGAGTCAATGCCATAGGCCATGCCGCTCACCACCGTGATGCCGGCCTTGGCCAAATCTTTGGCAAAAGCATAGGCGGCGCGGGAACCATATTCAGTATATTTCCTGCTTCCGACAATGGAAATCATTGGTGCGTTCAAATCAATTTCACCCCGTGTATATATAATGTAGGGCGCACTGGGAATTTCTTGTAAAAGTCGCGGATATTCCTCGTCCGTTTCAATAATCATCCGGATGTTTTCTTTTTCCATTTTGAGCCATTCCGCCTCCGGATCAATGTTTCTGCGCTGACCAAATAATTTTCCGGCCAACGCTTCGCCAATTCCGCTTTGACTAAGTGCGGAAAGCTCGGCTGTCCAAATTTCCGCAGGCGTTGAAAAGAAAGCCATGAGTCTGCGCATCTTTTGCGGACCAAGGCCGTTAATTTTATTCAAAGCATTGAGATATTTTAATTTATTTTTGTTTTGCATATTGTTTTATTAATCTATAGTATCAGCATTCGCCGGGGCTGACAAAAATTATATTGTATGCAAATATATTATATTGGTAGAATAGGCTAGTTTTTTGACATAATAGCGTGAGGATAATCAAGTAATCACTGAAATAGGGGGTGCACCATGTTACAAATTCTGAGCTCTTGGTTTGTTGTTGCGGGTCTGATTTTTTCGTATGTGCTCCTCGTGATCTTTATTTCGGGAATTGCACTTAAGAGTGATGAGGAGGGGAGATTGTGTGTTATCAGCAAGAGCTTTGTCATATCAGCCCTCTACAAAACAAATAGCCTTGATGTTTATGGGGAGGTTCCGGGAAATATCTGACGACGGTGTCTTTATAATTCCTCTTCCTTGGAAAGTTTTTATTCCCGCCGCTGTCTTTGTTTATCCTGGGGAGGCATGGAGCGTGCTATCAACAATTGGAGGTGCGATATTTGGATTATTGAAGGCAGTTAGTTTCTTTTCGTGGAGCGCATTCTTAGACTCAACTGGCTTCATAGGTGATTCAGTGAAATCAAGCAGTTCTTTTTTATCGAATCATTATTCTGGCATCGGCTGGGCCGTGTTGGGTGTTGTTGTGTTCACTTTTGTTTTTAAAATATTAACCTCCGATATGACGAAGGGCTTGTATACAAGAATGAAAGACAAGGCCTGCATCAGACTCAAGTCAATATGAATTGGCAATCTTGCCGCAAGTTCACAGATCACCCTGCTTATTTAAGGGGGTGATTTTTTTATTGTTTTAAGTTTATAGAAAATGTGTGTCAATTTGGTGTTTTTCAACAAGAAATTATGGCGAATTTTAGCTTGTAAAAAGGATAAATATTGATAAAAATTTACTAACCCTTTGCAAAGGTGTAGCATTGACAAATTGTGACCCTTTATGATAGTATAGGGATATGATAAATAAAGAATTACAAGAATATATTCAAACCCAAATTGTTCAGTCTCAAAAAAGATTAAAAGGGTTGACTAATGATATGCAAGGCAAGCCTCTTTTTAAAAGGAGCGTGTTTTTGATTTTGCAAAAATATGTTGTTGATTTTTTGGAGAAAGGAAGCGAGCCCAGAATAATTGTTATGCCCGGTCTGCGCGGAACAGGTAAGACCACTCTTCTAGCTCAGCTTTTCTTGTCTTTACCAACCGAAAATGTCTCAAAGTTATATTTATCAGTTGAGGAGGCTATAAAAAGATTCGATGTCAACTTGTGGGATATTATAGAAAATTATGAAGCATTGATAGGTAAACACATTGAAGAAATTGATGTGCCGTTAATTCTTTTTTTGGATGAAATTCATTATGATGAAAAATGGGCGATTTTTTTGAAATCCATGTATGACAAATCAAAGCAAGTAATGATATTTTGTACCGGATCAGCAGCATTACTTTTGCGTGAGCAGATAAATGCAGATGTGGCTCGAAGAGTTTTTTTTGTGGATGTTTTTCCAGTCAGTTTTTCTGAATATATGCTTTTTAAGTATGATAAATTTCCAATTAAAGGGGTTGGGCAGATTATCAGGGATGCAATTTTGCATTCGGAAAGTGCCAAAGATGTCCATGTAAGATTAAAAAAGGAAGAGTTCAGGATAAAGAAATATTGGCTGGATGTTGATAGATTTGAAATGCACAGATATATGAAATTTGGGACATTTCCATTTACGCTAAAATCAGAAAATGAAGTTTTAGCAGTGAGTTTCGTGTCACAGATAATTAACAAAGTAATTTATACTGACATTCCTCAGTTTTATAAATTTGAAACAGAAACTTTAAATAGGATTGATAAATTATTGTATTTAATTTCTGAAACTTTGGGGGTAAGCGTGACAAAATTAAGCGAGACGCTGGAAATGAAGTCAGACACTCTTCGGCTGATTCTCAAATCGCTTGAAAGTTCCGGGCTGGTTTTGAGGATCGCGCCATATGGTGCCCATTTTCGGCAGGTTAAGAAGCCATCAAAATATCTTTTTGCAACTCCATCACTTCGATTCTCATATTTGTCGTCAAGAGAAAGTATTGGTGTGTTTGAAAATTATCAAGGAAGTTTATTTGAGGATGTTGTGGGAATGTATTTAAACAGAATGTTTCCTTCATTTGGAAATTCTTCTTTGACCTATGATGCGTCTAAAGGCGGTGCTGATTTTATTGTAACCTTGGGTAATCAGAAAATTGTTATAGAGGTGGGTGTTGGAAAAAAGGGATATAAACAGATCATAACAACAGCCCAGAAAGTGAATTCTAAATATAATATTATTATTTCGAATAACGAATTGGAATATTCAGAAGAATATAATGCAATAAAAATACCTTTAAACTTTTTTCTTTTGATATAGTTTTAATGAGGCGAGGCTGACAAAAATTTAAAAAAACCACATACTTTATAACTTGTACCTTTTAAAAATAAATAGACAATGTCTATTTAAAAAATTTAACCACATTACCGAGGAGGGCATCATGCAAGAAGATATGTGGCTGGGACTATTCTTTTGGATCCTCGGATTCATTATCTGGTTAGGTGGGGTCTGGTCTAACTTCGAGAATTGGCTGGATAAGAAAGTGATAAATTTTCAAAAAATAAGGATAAGATTTATTGCCACGGTCAAAAAAAGCCTGGAAGAAAAAAGCCAGGCGCGGAGATTAGTGAAGCAGAAAAAATACCGCTGAAGATCGAGATTGCCATCATCATAGCATCCATTTTCCTGACGACGATTTTTGCCGGATATGAAAATGCCCGGCAGTATATCAAAAAGACTTCTCCAGTTATTTCAATTTCGGATGGTGAGAATAAGACAATCAAAAGGCGTCCACTGTTAATGTGGGATGTCAAAATAGGAAAATATGAAAAAATCGTATTGTGTTTATGAAAACACTACGAAATAAACAGCTCAATCGGTTGGTTGGGGCATGGAAGATTTTATTCTATGCCCCTATTTTTTTACAAAAGTTTTTTAATTTCATTCAAGATATCGTCAGATATTTTTTTTAGCTTTTCAGTTTCAGTTTCAGAAAATTTATCCAAGACAAAATCATGCGCACCCAATCTGCATAACGGTTCGTCAGTTGTAGTCTCTCCAATTCCGATGCGCAGGCGGGTGAATTTTTGGGTGCCGAGCTGGTCAATTAGGTTTTGGACGCCGTTGTGGCCGGCGCTGCGGGAGTCGGTGGCGATTTTGTATGTGCCAAGGGCCAGGTCGAGGTCGTCTTGAATGACAATGATGTCATCGGGAGTTAATTTAAAAAAATCTAAAAGGCTTCGCACTGCAGTGCCAGAGAGGTTCATAAAAGTTTGGGGCTTAACTAAAATTAGTTTTTGGTTTGTAGTTCTTAGTTTGTAGTCTCCAGTGGAAATTTCAGCGTTAAATTTTTTGTTAAACTCGAAATCAGGAAAACCAAACTCCTGCTGGATTTTGTCCAGCATAGTAAAGCCGACATTGTGGCGGGTATTTGTATATTCTTGTCCAGGATTGCCGAGACCGACTATAATTTTCATAATTTCCAATGATCAATGATCAATTTACAATAAATTTCCAATGATCAATTTTCAAATTTAGTAATTGAAAATTCAATGAAAATTGTAAATTGTAAATTGAAAATTGGGAGAGTTAAAATTAAAAAATCTAATTTTTAATTAAATTCTGAGACTCCTGGTCATCCCTAGCCCTGTTCAAATCATCAATCGTCCCTTCTTCTATATTATACTTGGAAGTCAGATCTTTTCCAACTATCAGTGCCATGTCAACTGTTTTGTTTTGCAAAGTTTTGGCAAGGTCGGCCGGAATGTCATAGGAAACAGTGGCGGGCAGGTGCGTGGCGAGTTCGTCGAGGGTGAAAGGTTTTTGCCCATTTGTCAGGTCATAGGCCGTGGTTTTTTCGACTGAGTGCTTATTGTTGTCAGTCAAGATGATGACATTTTTGTAATTGAGATTTTCTTGCAGGACTTTTTTAATTTTTTGAATAATTCGCGCGTCGCTGCTTTTGTTGATGATGGCGATGGTGGCATTTTCTTGAGTAATTTCATCTTGGCGTCGCTTGAGGGCGTTGAGGTCAAAAATATTTTTAGCGAGATCTTGAATTTCACTATAATTGCCGATACGCGGAACCAGCGCGAAGGCTTGGACATTGCCAAGCTGAATGTGCGCGACTTTGAGCAGGCTATCTTTGTTCCACGCATCCAGCACAACATTGTTGATATTATTGGTATCGATTTTTTTCATCAGTTCAAAAAAGCTGGCGAAATCTTCCGGCTGGATGTCGGTTTTGATATTGTCGCCCAAGGTATCAAAAAGATTGTTCAGGGCAAAGACATCCAGCATGGTGCCGGCCGAAAAAATTTTATTTTTCGTCGCTTGCATAATTTGCTGTTGTCTTTTGGCGCGGCCGAAATCACCTTCCGGATCATTGTGTCGCTCACGAGCATATTTGAGCGCGGTGGCACCGTCCAAGCGGTGAAAGCCTTTGGACAACTCGAAAGTCTCGTAACTATAATTCGGTCCGGGATAGCTCGCGTCATAAATATTTCGTTCACTGACAATGTTGATGCCGCCAATGTCATTAATAGCCTTTTGGAAACCGTCAAAATTCATCACTACAAAATAATTAATATCTAAGCCGGTTATGCTCGTAATGGTTTCTTCAACAACCTGCACCGCGTCACTGTCGCTTGTGGAATTAGCCAGGCCAAATTGATAGACTGAATTTATTTTGGTTTGCAGGGTGGTGTTGGGAATGGAAATAAACAAGTCGCGCGGTAGAGACAAGAGGGCGACGCGGTTGGTTTTGGTGTCCAGGCTTGCCACCATGATGGTGTCAGTCAAAAATTGCCCTGGTTTGCCTTTGCCGGCAATGCCAAGAAGCAGGATATTAATTTGATTTTTATCCGCGCCATTGAGATTCAGTGGCGCATGGCTAGTGAAAGATTTCACAGTTTCAACAAAAGTAGAGTCTGCGTTATTTTCAATGTTGACTTTTTTTCCGACAGAATAAATTTTATAGGTGAAAAATAAACCGTAGGCGAGGCCGGCCAGAATTAACAAAATAAGCAACCAAAAAATAATTCGATGAAGCATCACTTTTTTTTTGTAGTTTGCTGAGGGGGTTGTATAATTGAACTTTTCCATATTTGCTTCATAACTCCTCAAAGGTTGAGCCTTTGAAACGCTTAGGCGCTGTAAAGGCTCAACCTTGGAAACCTTCTATTATAATAACTCATTTAAGGGTTCGCAGTCAAACTTTTGGCTTGAATTAGGGAAGATTTGCCCCC
>CAZMNQ010000012.1:0-16033 GCA_964567695.1 uncultured Bdellovibrionales bacterium | reverse complement strand
ACTAAGCCATTTTTGTTTTGCAGACAAATTAAAAATAAATAAAGAGATTTTCTTCTTGACAAGATTGAAAAAAGCTTTATAATTGGTAATACATTTGTCAAATCTATTTCTAAATATAGATGAGGCTAAAAAACCTTCTTCATGAACTAGGTCCGGGGGTGAAAAAAGTTCAAATAACAGCTCAATAGAGCTAAAAATCTTGCGAAACACGATCAAATAATAATTTAATACATTTTAGGATCTCATTCTTATCACTTGTCAAAAAACAAGGGATATAATAATGAGAGTATTTTTATGCTTAAAGTCGAAAAAACTTTGAAGGTAAAGGATACCTTTAGCTCTGAATCGTCGCTGGCCAAAAGAAAATTCTTTAAAAAGATGTCTTTTGTTTCCCTGCCGAATCTGATTGAAGCGCAATTAAATTCATATAACTGGTTGTTGGAAAAAGGCATCAAAGAACTGTTGTCCGAAATAAATCCGATTGCTGACTTTACGGGTAAGGATTTAGAGCTATCTTTCGCGGATTATTATTTGGATGAACCAAAATATGATGAAGTAACCGCCAAAAATAAGAATATTTCTTATGAAGCGCCTTTTCGTTGCAAAGTTAGACTAGTTATTAAAAAAACGGGAGAAATAAAGGAGCAAGAAATTTATTTAGGTGATTTCCCGATCATGACGGAGCGCGGAACTTTTATTATTAATGGTGTTGAAAGAGTCGTTGTGAGTCAGTTGATCCGCAGCCCCGGAGTTTTCTTTACAATGGATTATCAAAAAGGTCGCCGTCTATTTGGCGCGAAGATCATTCCTAATCGAGGTGCGTGGCTGGAAATTGAAACAGATTACACTGGAGTTTTATATATAAAAATCGACCGAAAGAGAAAAGTTTCCCTAACTTCACTTCTGAGGGCTTTTGGCTACGCGACTGATAAAGAGATTTTGGGTCTGTTTTCGGATGTAGATAATGGAGAAATCAGTTATCTAACCGAATCAATCCAAAAAGACGCCGCTAAAGATCAAGCAGAAGGCTATAAAGAAGTTTATAAAAGAATCAGACCGGGCGATATGGCGACGGTTGAGAATGCTAAACAAATGATTGAATCGATGTTTTTCAATTTTGAAAAATATGACTTCGGCAGTGTTGGCCGGTATCGCTTGAACCAAAGATTGGAAATTGATTTGGAAAACACTGAGGAAAATCGAGTTCTCTTGAGAGATGATTTGATTGCGATTGTTAAAGAAATTATCAAATTGAATAATGACCCGACAGCTCAAGCTGATGACATCGACCATCTTGGCAATCGTCGCGTGCGAGCCGTGGGTGAACTTGTGCAAAACAAATTGCGTGTTGGTTTGGCCAGAATGAGCCGTAATATCAAAGATCGCATGAGTACATGTGACCTTGAAACGGTTGTGCCGGGACAATTAGTTAATTCTCGACCGATCGCCGCGGCCATCAAGGAATTTTTTGCCAGTTCTCAATTGTCACAGTTTATGGATCAGGTAAATCCTTTGGCTGAGTTGGAACATAAACGCCGACTTTCAGCGATGGGACCAGGCGGATTGACGCGAGAACGCGCGGGCTTTGAAGTTCGAGATGTTCATCATTCCCATTATGGCCGAATTTGTCCGGTAGAAACTCCGGAAGGTCCGAATATCGGTTTGGTCGGACATTTGGCAACTTACGCCAAGATTAATGAATATGGTTTTCTAGAAACTCCTTATTTGAGAGTGTATAAAGAGATGGAAAATTCAGCGGAAAAATTGGTGAATCGGATTTTACGTGAAGATTTGGCTGGCGCTAAAGCTGGCACGCTGATTGACGAAAAATTGGCCGCTGAAATTGCTCGTGACAAGAAAATCAAGACAGTCAAAATCAAATCATGGGCGAGTCATGAAATTGAATATATAAATGCAACTAAAGAAGATCGAAAAACCATTGCCCATGCCAACATCAACATGGATGTACACGGCAATATTTTGGATGAAATTGTTGGCGCTAGAGTGAAAGGACACGCGACAGAAATTGAAGCGGAAAAATTGGATTACATTGATGTGTCAGCCAAACAGATGATTTCGGTGGCGACTTCACTTATTCCATTCTTGGAACACGATGATGCCAACCGAGCCTTGATGGGTTCAAATATGCAACGACAAGCCGTGTCTTGTGTGAAACCGCAAGCTCCACTGGTTGGAACTGGAATTGAAGACAAAGCTGCGGCTGACTCCGGACAAGTGGTGATCGCGAAACAAGCCGGAGAAGTGGTGGAAGTTGATGCAGATCGCATCGTAGTGAAAGAAGAAGCTCCCGTGGCGGCGAAAAAACCGTTTGTCAAACGAGAATATATGCTGCAGACTTTTGTTAAATCAAATGCCTTCACTTCGATGAATCAAGTGCCGCGCGTGAAGAAAGGGCAAATGGTGAAGAAGGGTGAGATGCTAGCTGATGGCGCTTCGACTGATCATGGTGAATTAGCCTTGGGTCAAAATATTTTAATTGCCTTTATTCCATGGGAAGGCTCAAACTATGAAGATGCCATTATTATTTCTCAAAAATTAGTGGAAGACGACCGTTATAGCTCGATTCATATTGAGGATTTCTCAATTGATGTGCGAGACACAAAGCTGGGACCCGAAGTGATCACCCGAGACATTCCAAATATCGGTGAAGAGAGATTGAAGAATTTGGATGAAACCGGCATCATCAGAGTTGGAGCGGAAGTTTCTTCCGGCGATATTTTGACTGGAAAGATTTCTCCAAAGGGTGAAGGTGATTTGACGAGTGAAGAAAGATTATTGCGAGCAATCTTCGGAGAAAAATCAAGAGATGTTAAAGACAGTTCGCTATATTTGCCGCATGGAGAATATGGCAAGGTCGTGGATATTAAAATATTTTCTCGTGAACAAGGCGACAAGCTTCCAACCGGAGTTATTCAGCAAATTCAAGTTTCAGTGGCACAGTTGAAGAAAATTTCCGTTGGAGATAAACTAGCTGGTCGTCATGGAAACAAAGGTGTAATTTCACGAGTAGCACCAGTGGAGGACATGCCATATTTGCCGGATGGAACGCCAGTGGACATGATTTTGAATCCTTTGGGTATTGCATCCCGAATGAACATCGGACAGATTTTGGAAACTCATCTTGGTTGGGCAGCAATGAATCTTGGCTACACCGTAGCTACTCCGGCTCTGGAAGGAATCACTGAAGATCAAATTAAGGGAGAACTCAACAAGGCTGGTTTGCCGGAAACTGGAAAGATTAAACTGACAAATGGCCGAACCGGTGAGCAATTTGAAAATGAATCAACGGTAGGCGTGCAATATATAATGAAACTGCATCATTTAGTGGACGACAAAATCCATATGCGTTCCATCGGACCATACTCCTTAATTACTCAGCAACCTCTCGGCGGTAAAGCGCAATTCGGAGGACAGAGATTTGGAGAAATGGAAGTGTGGGCATTGGAAGGTTATGGAGCCGCCTATACTTTGCAGGAAATGTTAACCATCAAATCTGACGATGTAATGGGAAGAAGTAAAGCGTATGAATCCATTATTAAGGGTGAAGCGATAAAAAGTCCGAATCTTCCAACTTCTTTTAATGTACTTGTAAATGAATTAAAAGGTTTAGCGCTAAATGTAGAACTCATCGGCGTTAAAAAGGAAGAAGATGAAGAAGATGATAATTATCACTCATCTCGAGGATAGACATAAGTAAATTTTAAATTACAAAGTCTAAATTTTAAATAAATTTTAAATTTATAAATTACAAAATTTTGATTTAATCATTTCGATTTCATTTAAAATTTTAAATTTAAAATTGAAAATTCATAAACTATGGATCCTATTACAAAAGTAAGTGATTTCAATAGTGTGCAGCTGAAGCTGGCCGGTCCAAATCAAATTTTGGAATGGTCTCACGGTGAAATTACAAAACCGGAAACAATTAATTATCGAACGCAGCGCTACGAAAAAGACGGTCTTTTCTGCGAGAAAATCTTCGGACCATCGCGCGATTGGGAATGTTATTGTGGAAAATATAAAAGAATCCGTTATAAAGGAATCGTTTGCGATAAGTGTGGAGTGGAAGTTACTCGTTCCAGTGTGCGTCGTGAAAGAATGGGACACATTCAACTGTCTGTGCCAGTTTCGCACATTTGGTTTTTGCGAGGCGTGCCATCAAAAATCGGTTTGGCTTTCGGAATGAGCCCGCAAGAATTGGAAAAAGTTATTTATTTTTCCAACTATATCATCTTGAGCGTGGATGATGTCGCGCGAGACAAATCATTATCTCAATTGGAACAGGAATTTAAAACCAAGCAAAAAGAAATTTCCAAATTGGAAGGTGACGCCAAGGAAAACAAAACGGAAGAATTGAAAGGCATCTATCGCGTAGCCAAAGAAGAAATCAAGGGCTTGAAGAGATTCCAAATCATCACTGAAGTTGAATATTTTAATTTGTCGACTAAATATGGACAAGTTTTTTCTGCTAGCATCGGTGCTGAGGCTATCCGTAAGATTCTAGAAAATTTGGATATGAAAGCCGAAGTGGCATTGTTAAAAGAAGATTTAGCAAATGATGAAATTGTGGATAAGAAAAAAATTCTTAAACGAATCAAATTATTTCAAGGATTCATAAACGCTGATTTGCGTTTAGAATGGATGTTGCCAACAGTTATTCCAGTTATTCCACCAGATCTTCGACCGATGGTGGCTTTGGACGGAGGCCGTTTCGCGACTTCTGATTTGAACGATTTATATCGTCGAATTATCAATCGAAATAATCGTTTGAAGAAATTGATTGAAATCGGTGCGCCGGAAGTTATTACCCGCAATGAAAAGAGAATGTTGCAAGAGGCGGTGGATGCTTTGTTTGATAACAGCGCTCGACATGGACAAGTGAGTGTGACCGCGTCAACCGGACAAAGAAGAGCATTGCGATCTCTCGCTGACACTTTGAAAGGCAAGCAAGGTCGTTTCCGACAGAATTTGCTGGGAAAGCGCGTGGATTATTCAGGACGATCCGTTATCGTGGTTGGACCAAAATTGAAATTGCATCAGTGTGGATTGCCGAAGAAAATGGCTTTGGAATTGTTCAAACCATTCATTATTAACAAATTAATTGAAAGAGAATTGGCTTACAATGTCCGAAGCGCGGGTAAGATTGTGGAAGGTGAAGGTGAAGAAGCGTATGAAATTTTGGATGAGATCATTTCTCATCACTATGTTATGCTAAATCGCGCTCCGACCTTGCACAGACTTTCCATTCAGGCTTTTCAGCCGGTGTTGATTGAAGGCAAAGCCATTCAATTGCATCCGATGGTTTGTTCCGCTTTCAATGCTGACTTCGATGGAGACCAGATGGCCGTGCATGTTCCATTAACTGATAAGGCTCGCTGGGAAAGTGAAAACCTGATGCTTTCAAAAAGGAATTTATTGAAACCAGCCAGTGGTGAACCGATTATCTCTCCAACTTTGGATATGGTATTGGGTTGCTATTACATTACGCATATTGTGAAGGGTACCAAAGGTGAAGGCAAAGCTTTTTCAAGTTTTGATGAAGCGATTATGGCGTATGAATTGGGAAAGGTGGATGTTCGAGCGCAGATTAAGGTGCTTCATGAAGCTAAAATCTTGGAAACTTCTGTGGGCAGAATCAAGTTGAATGAAATTATTCCAACGGGCATCGATTATATCAACTATGAAATGACCAAGAAAGAACTAAAGCTTTTGGTAGCTAAAGTTTTGGAAGTTTGCGGAGCGGAAGAAACAGCTTTGTTCGCTGACAAGATTAAAGACTTGGGATTTTCTTCAGTGACTAAATCCGGAATTTCTTGGGGCATGGCGGATTTGACAGTGCCGTTGGCTAAGAAAGAATATATCAAGAGCGCGGAAGAAAAAGTGGAAATCATAAAACAACAGTTTAATATGGGACTTTTGACGGAAGGTGAGCGAAAAATCCAAGTTATTGAAATTTGGAATGATACTAAGAATAAAATCACGGATGCGGTGCGAGCCGGCATTGATAAGGAAGGCCCGGTTCATTCGATGGTGTATTCAAAAGCTCGAGGTTCCGAATCAGTGGTGGTTCAGATGGCTGGTATGAAAGGTCTGATGGCCGGCCCAACCGGAGAAACAATTGAGTTGCCGATCAAGAGTTGTTTCAAAGAAGGTTTGAATGTGCTGGAATATTTCATTTCCACTCATGGAGCGAGAAAAGGTATGGCTGATACCGCTCTTCGAACGGCGACTGCTGGTTATCTGACCCGAAGATTGGTTGATGTATCACAGGATATTATTGTACGGGAAGAAGATTGTAAGGATAAAGTCGGTTCATATTTATATAAAGAAGATTCTGATAAGATTGGGCAAAGCTTTACCAGCCGTATTATTGGTCGAGTGGCCTTGGATGCGATTGCTGATCCAAAATCCGGAGAAATTATTGTTGGAAAAGGTATAATGATTTCTAAGGAACAAGGCGAAGCGATTGAAAAAGCTAATATTGCACAGATAAAAATTAGATCGCTGGTGTCTTGCAAGACTCCGCGAGGAGTTTGTCAGAAATGTTATGGATTGGATCTTGGACGCGGTCACTTGGTGCAAATGGGACAAGCGGTTGGAATCGTAGCGGCGCAAGCCATCGGTGAGCCAGGAACTCAGCTAACCATGCGTACCTTCCATGTCGGAGGTGTCGCTGGAACTGACATTACCCAAGGCTTGCCGCGTGTAGAAGAAATTTTTGAAGCCCGACCTCCGAAGGGAGAAGCGGTTATCTCGGAAGTGGATGGCAAAGTCTTGGAAATTGTGACTGGAGACAAAACCATCGATATCAAAATCGAAGGCGACGATAAGAAAAAAACCATAGCTGAATATCAATTGCCAATGGGCAGCACTGTACGCGTAGAGCGAGGTGATTTGATTGGCAAAGGTTCTAAGCTTTCTGATGGAAACATCGATTTGAAGAAACTCTACAAAGCTATGGGCTGGGAAGCTGTGCATCGATATATTGTCAAAGAAATTCAGGAAATCTATGCTTCGCAAGGTGAAGGCATCAATGATAAACACATTGAAGTTATCATCAAGCAGATGTTTAGCCGTTTGCAAATCACGGACTCTGGTTCAACCAGTTTGATGGGCGGAGATATTATTGAAAAGGATCAATTCAGAGAATTGAACGAGAAAGCCAAAGCTGAAGGTAGCGCATTGGCTACCGGCGAAGAACTGTTGATGGGCATCACGAAAGTGGCGCTCTCAACCGAAAGCTTCTTGTCAGCTGCGTCTTTCCAAGAAACTGCGCGCGTTCTCATTAACGCAGCTGTGGAAGGCAAAGTCGATCATCTGCGAGGACTGAAAGAAAATGTCATCATCGGAAAACTGATTCCTGCGGGAACTGGTTATCGAGAGAAATAATTTCCAGTAGAGACGCATTGCAATGCGTGTCTACAATCAACAAAAAACCGTTCTGACAAGGACGGTTTTTTTGTGGTTTTAATGGCCAAATCACGATCTGGCCATTTCTTTTGGGGATTGAATTGACAATAAATATGAGAGTGATATAATATCATTAAATAAAGATAAGGCACTGTAATAAAATAAAAGTTATGAAAAAAATATTTGGAAAAAGAGGGGTTGCAGTTGCAAGTCTTTTTTTAATTTTAGCGGCCGTCATAACGGGCGGAATTTTCAAGGCGAGAACGACTCATTCTGAAACACTTCTTCCGACCAAGCAAGACATGATGGAAAAAATTGGCCGACTGAAAAATGTTTCGACTAGTGCCAATGATTATGTGCCGGGAGAAGTTTTAGTTAAATTCAAGTCAGATGTAAGTTTGAAAACCAAAGCTGGCCGGCAAAAAATTTCCAAGTTTTTTGTGGAAAAAAATATTAGAAAAAAAAGTGATATTGTTCGGGATAATGTATCAGTTTTTCAGATAGCTGATGGAAAAAATGTTGAGGACAAAATTGCAGAATTAAAAAGTGATCCGAATGTTTTGTTGGTTCAGCCAAACTACAGACATTTTAAGGCGGTTGCGCATACACCGACAGATGCAGACTTTAGCAAGCAATGAAGCTTAAAAAATATCGGGCAGATTGTAAATAATAAACCAGCCGGCACAGCAGATGCAGACATTGACGCAGATGATGCTTGGGGCATCAGTCAAGGAACTGAGAATGATGTTATTGTGGCCGTCATTGATGATGGTGTTGCTTATAGTCATCCGGATCTGACAGATAATATGTGGGATGGCAGTGCATGCGTTGATGAAAATAATGTTACGGTGGTTGGCGGATGTATGCATGGATACAATTATGATGCAGTTGGCACGGATACAAATGACCCGATGCCAAATGATACGGATGGAAATGGCGACAATTCACACGGAACGCACATTGCCGGGATTATTGCGGCCGAAGAGGATGGAATCGCGGGAGTTGTTGGCGTGGCTCCGAACGCCAAGATAATGGCGATTAAGATGACTAGCTTTACTACGGAAGAAGAATTGGAAGCTATTGCTTTCGCTAAAAACAATGGTGCGAAAATTATAAATGCCAGTTTTGGCGCATACGAGGAAGATTCGTTAGAAGAGGCTGCTATAAATTCTTTTGACGGCCTATTTATCGCATCTGCCGTGAATCACGGGACTGATAATGATAGTGACGGACATATCTATCCTTGTGACTATGCATTGGATAATATAATTTGTGTTGCGGCTACCGATCAGAATGACGAGTTGGCATCTTTCTCAAACTATGGGGCGCAGAGCGTGGATGTGGGTGCGCCGGGCGTGGATATTTATAGCGCCGTTGCTTATGATATCGCGCAGAGCCAGGATTTTAGCAGCGACTTTCCTGTCACATGGACAAAAACGGGAGACTTTGGAGTTGTTGGCGGCGCTTTGATTGGAGACACAAACCAAAGCCCATATTTGGACAATGCTGACAGCATTGCGACATCGGAAACATATGACCTGAGTGCTTATGGCGCGGTCAATCTCAGTTTTGAAACGACTTGCGATACGGAATATTCTAATTCGGACTGGACAGATTATATGTTGTTAGATGTAAGCAGTGATGGCGGAACTGGTTGGACGGCTGAGGCAATGTGGGATGAGGAATCAATTGATGAAATTAACGGAGATGTCAGTGAGGAAGGGAGCGCAACTTATCAGGTTAATGTCGCATTAGATTCGAGCTATATGACTGACGGTTTTTTTTATTCAGATTTAATTGGGTAACTAATGGCGTGGATAATAATCACACCGGTTGTACGATTGATAATATAAAAATAAAGACGAAGGGCGACGGATCAACTGGGGATTATGAATATTGGAGCGGAACTTCAATGGCAGCCCCGCATGTCTCTGGTCTGGCGGCGCTGGCGTGGGCATATAAATTAAATTTATCAGCAGCAGCGGTTAAAGACGCAGTCATTAATCAGGGCGATGACGATAGCTCATTGACTGGAAGAACCCTGACGGGCAAAAGAATTAATGCTAATGGCACTTTAAATTATTTGAAATCAGCAAAGCAGATTATAGTTGTAGATTTAACTGCTATTTCTGAAAGCGTGATTGTTGATGATGTTGAACATACGGTTGTCATTAGTGTTCCATACGGCACAAGCCTGACGAGTGTGGTTCCAACCATTGATCATAATGGCGCCTCAATCAGTCCGGCTTCCGGAGTGGCGCAAAATTTTACGAGTTCGGTGGAATATACTGTGACCGCAACTGACGCCTCAACACAGGCCTGGACTGTTTCGGTGACTGTTTTAGCAAACACAGCGAAGGAAATCACTGCCTTTAGCTTGAATGATCTCGCTGAGGACGGGATTATTGACGAGGCTGGTCACACCATCGCCATTAATGTTTCCTATGGCACGAATGTAGTTGATTTAGTTCCAACCATCACCATTACCGGGAACTCAGTCAGTCCGGCTTCCGGCATAGCGCAAGATTTTACAAATCCCGTGACTTATACTGTGACAGCCGAAAATGATTCAACACAAGCGTATGCGGTTACGGTCACGGTCGGGGAAAATCCTTTTGCAGTCGCAAAGGTTAAATTTAGAGATGGCAGCGGTTCATCCAAAACGACTAGTAAAACCAAGATCTCGTTGGATTTTTCGGGAATTGGTAATTCCACGGAATTTATTATTTCTAAATCCGCTGATTTTTCCGGAGCTTCTTGGCGGGCAATCAAGGATTCAACCAAGGTTACAATTAAAAAGAAATCCGGCAAACAGAAATTTTATATAAAATTCAGGAATGCTGACGGAATTGAGTCGCAAGTTTTCACAAAAACTTTGCAATATAAAGTGTCAAAAAGAGTTTTGAAAGTTTCCAAGAAAAGAGTTTCCAAGGGGGACATTTTGGTTGAGTCTGGCAAGAACTTTTCGAAAAACAGCGAAGTTGTTTTATATTTCTCTAAGCCTGGTGGAGGATATTATGCACCTAAGACAGTGACTACAAGCAAAAAAGGAGCTTTCTCGATTTCCTACAGAGTCAATAATCCTCCCGGCGCCTATAACTGGTATGCTATTGATAAAAAGACTGGTAAAACAACCAAGAAATTGAAATATACAATCAAATAATCTTAGCTAAAAACTGCTTGAAAAAAACCGTTCTGAGAAGGACGGTTTTTTGGTGAAAAAAGTATAGAAAAAGAGCTTACAATAGACATTGTTTGATTATTACGGATCATTACTTGACACATTTTGTTTATTGTACTAAACTTAAGTTAATCATATGAAATTAAGTAAAATAATTAAAAACTATAGAAACAATCTGTCATTAACGATGGATAGTTTATCTAGCAGCTCCAGTCTTTCTAAAGGTTTTATATCTAAGATTGAAAAAGGTGACTTTGATAATAAAAATGTATCATTGGATTCAATTATAAAACTAGCGAAAGGGTTAGATGTTAAAGTAAAAGAAATTCTTGATCAATTAAATGTAATTGAACAAGATGATCAAGCTAGTTTGAGGGTATATTTGAGAGAAAAATATAAAATTGAAAAAGAAAAAGATACAAAGTTGATAGAAGATTTAATTAATAATTTAAGAGAGGATTGAGTATGAAGCCGTATGAAAGTATAAACATAAATGCAGAGAAGATTGCTTCAACAATATATAGTAATATTGGGGAGGAAATGCCATCAATTTTATCCTTATTAAAATGGATGGAAGAGTCTTTTGGGATAAGGATAGAGGTTTTTTATTCTGAAAATAAATTAGCTGAAATGCATTGTTCTGGTCTCGTACATTTTGAACCGACTATCAATGGGTACAGGATATGGATAAACTCAAAAGACTATGGTTTTAGACAAAATTTTACAGAATGTCACGAAATAGCTCATATAATAAGAAATATGAGTTTAAAGTACGGATTTTCTACTGGAGAAATTTATTCTAAATGGGGAGAAGAGCGATTTTGTGATAGATTTGCAGCTGCCTTCTTGATGCCAGCTGATAAATTTATTCATATATGGAAAACAATTAAAGAGCCGATTTATTTAAAAAAGGCTCGATTAGCCAGTGTTTTTAAGGTTTCTGGACAGGCTGTGTATCATAGGGCTAAGGAGCTGAAGTTAATAATTTAATTTTTGAGTGGCAGATTAAAATTTATGATAGGCAACTATAACAAATTAAATAAAAATAAATAAGTAAACTTAATATTATGCAAAAAGAAAAAAATTATGTATTTATAGATGGGCAAAACCTGCATATGGGCGTAACTAATATTGAAAATCCGTGGAAGATTGATTTTAAAAAGTTTAGGATATTTTTAAAAGATAAATACCATGCAAGTATAGTTTATTATTTTTTAGGGTGCGTTTTTGAAGAAAAAAGAGATCTTTATACCAAGCTTCAAGAAGCTGGGTTTGTTCTTGTTTTCAGAGAACACAATGCTGCGATGATTGGAAAGAAAAAGGGGAATGTGGATGCAGACATAGTTTTTTCGGTTATGAAAAAGCTATATAAAAATGAAGAGTTTGATAAGATTATTTTAGTTTCAGGGGATGGAGATTATAAGAGGATGGTTGATTTTTTGATTGAAGAAAATAGATTTAAAAAAGTACTGTTTCCTAATAAAAAATTTGCATCATCTCTATATAAAAAATTAGGCTCTGAGTACTTTGATTGTTTGGATAAAGACCATATTAAAACGAAAATTATTAAAATTGGGTAATAAAAAAGGCTCCTTAGGCACTAACACCGTTCGGATCCTTTTTCGTCTTGATGTAACTATATTAGCATATAGCCTATAAAGAGTCAAGGGAGAAGCAGTGTTTTTTGTTTGGCTAAATTTATGCTAGAATAAAGAAGTTATAAAGACTACTTATGGGGCGAAAGAAAAAAATCGACAAGGAGCGAGAAGAGGCGCAGCAGGAGGATAGCCGCTTCGAGTTTGATATTGCCGGGGATGCTAAAAGAAGCGTCGCGGCGGTTTTTTTGCTGGCTTTGGCGCTGGTGATTTTGTTGGGATTTTTTGGCAAGGCCGGTGTGGTGGGCGAATCGCTGGGTGATTTTGCCGGAGTGGCGATTGGTTGGGCGAAATGGATTTCTCCGCTTTTTCTGATTATGTCCGGCATTGTCCTGTTATTGCGCAAAGAAACTTCTTTTTATATAACCAAGTTGATTGGTCTAATCATAACCTTTGTCAGTCTGACCGGTTTTTTCCATTGGTTTTTTGCGGCCGAGGAAATGGCGAAAGCGGCTTCAGATGGAACGGGTGGCGGCTATGTCGGTTACGCGGTGGCCTATCTGTCCGTGAAATTTTTGGGTTCGGCCGGGGGCTTAATTATTATTGTGGCTTTGCTTTTGATTGGCATTATTGTGGCTTTCAATTTTTCTATCCGGCACTTTGTGGAAAAAATATTTTCTTTGCGCCATAAATTATCCGCTAAACAAAATGAAAATGAAAGTGAAGGGGATATTGAGGAAGGAGAAAGTATGGAGGAGGCGGCGGAAGAAATCGTCCCTGAGAAACAAGAGAAGAAAAGTAAGGCAGATGAAAATATCGGCAAGATTGAATTTGTAGAAGGCCGTGATCAATTTGTGGATGAAAAACTTTTGGAAGAATTAGATAATCAAGAGGCGGTTAAAAAAATTTCAAGCAAAGCAAAAAATAAAAACAATGCGGATGATGATTGGCAGTTTCCCCCGTTGGATTTGTTAGAAAAAAATTCCAGCGTGGCCAAGAGCGGTGACATCGAAAGAAACGCAGAAATCATCAAAGAAACTTTGAGCTCTTTCGGCATTGAGGTGGAGTGCGGAGAAACTTTGACCGGACCGGCAGTGACGCAATATAGCTTCCGTCCGGCCGTGGGGGTGAAAATTTCTAGTATCTTGGCTCTACAAAATGACATTTCTTTGGCTTTGGCAAAACATCCAATCAGAATTGAGGCGCCAATTCCTGGCAAATCATTGATTGGTATTGAAGTGCCTAATAATGTTTCTGCGATTGTGCGGATGCGGAATGTTTTGGAAAGTGAGTCTTTTAAAGCTAGAAAAAATAATTTAACGATTGCTTTGGGCGAAGATGTTAGCGGAAAATATATTTTTGGCGATTTGGACAAGATGCCACATCTGTTAGTGGCGGGTGCCACGGGAACGGGAAAATCGGTGGGAATAAATTCGATTATCGCGGCTCTGCTCTATCAGAATTCTCCGAAAGATTTGAAAATGATTATGGTCGATCCGAAGCGCGTGGAATTGTCATTGTACAACGGCATCCCGCATTTGTTGAGTCCAGTGATTGTAGAGAATGGCAAAGTTCTCAATGCTTTGCGCTGGGCGGTGGGTGAAATGGAACGGCGTTATCGCCAATTGCAAGACACCGGTTCGCGCGATATCAGCTCATTTAATGAGAAGGCGAGCAGTGAAAAAACTAGAAAAGTAACTGACTCGGAAACCGGTGAAATTAGTGAAATTGAATTGGAAAAATTACCCTACATTGTGATTATCATCGATGAGTTGGCCGACCTGATGGGCACTCACGGTAAAGAAGTCGAAGGCGCGATTATCCGCTTGGCACAGATGGCGCGCGCCGTTGGCATTCATCTTATTCTCAGTACGCAAAAACCGATCGTGACCGTCATTACGAGCTTGATCAAATCAAACATTTCCACACGTATCGCTTTCCGCGTGCCATCGCTGATGGATTCACGGACAATTCTGGATGCCAGCGGCGCGGAAAAACTTTTGGGCAATGGCGATATGCTATATTTGTCGGTGAATTTTCCAAAACCGAAACGCATCCAAGGCGTGTTTGTGAGTGAAGCGGAGGTAAAGAAAATTGTAAAATTCGTGAAAGCGCAGAAGTTAGAAAAAGAACAGGAGATCGGCGAGGACATTACTAAAACCGCAATGCACGGCGAAACAAATCTTGACTTTCAGAATTTAGATGATAATAATGGAGCAAGTGAGGATGATTTGTATGAAGCGGCTAAATCAGAAGTGGAAAAAGCCGGCAAAGCCTCGGCGTCGCTTTTGCAAAGAAGATTGCGGGTGGGCTATGCTCGTGCGGCCAGATTGCTGGATATTTTGGAAGACAAGGGCATCGTTGGACCGTCGGATGGAGCGAAGCCACGAGAAGTGTATACCGCCGAAAACAAACCACATTATGATGATATGCCGGAAGATGATCAGCAAGCGAGAGACAAATGGGAGATATAGATTAATTTCAAAATCCAAATTTCAAATTTCAAAAATTTTATTACGAGCCCGGAGCAGACGATAAAAAATAAAAAAACAATTAGATTCAGAAGTCATCCAGTATTTTTTAATAAAAAATATTTCTGGATATAATCTTTTGAATTTTTATTTTATTCTATGAGAGGAAGTTTCACAAAAAAAAGCGTGCGGACACAAACCTTGGGTGAAAAACTGAGGAATTTTCGCAGTGAAAAAAGAATAAGTTTGCTTGAAGTTTCTCGGTCCACGCGGATTCAATTTAAATATTTAGAATGTTTGGAAGAAGGCAATTATGGAGAATTGCCGGCCGATGTTTATGTCAAAGGATTTTTGCGCGGCTACGCGGAATTTTTCGGAGTGGATGAACGCATTTTAATCCGGCAGTATGAAAAAGAAAAAGGCATAAAAATAAACTTAGAAAAAGCTAATGGCACGCGAGTAGAAAAAAAAGAGCCGATAAATATTTCACCTTTTTTGATTACACCGAAAATTATTGCCATTGCAGCTGGCGCGCTGCTTGTTTTCGGTGGCCTTTTCTATCTTTATCGGGAAATCGGGGCTTTTGCTAACAAACCGACTTTAGTAATCCTCAGCCCGAATCAGAATGCAGTTGAAAGCAGTAACTCAGTGGTTGTTTCCGGCGCCACAGATAAAGATGCTAAAGTTTTTATTAACAATCAGCCGGTTTTAGTTTCAGACGAAGGTAAATTTAATGAAAACTTGGCTTTGCAGTTTGGAACCAACGCAATCAACATTAAATCTGTTAATCGTTTTGACCGGGTGACAACAGAAAATTTATTGATTCAATCGACATATCAACAAGCGCCGATTAATGACGCACCGGAAAATACACAAATTGAAATTGTTCCAGAGAACAATAAAATTTTATTGGAAGTGCGAGTCGATCCGGGTCCGGTCTGGGTGAGTGTTGAAGCTGATGATAATTTGGTTTTCAGTGGTACGATGCTAGTAGGAGCTATTCAGTCTTTTTCAGCTGACGAGAAAATCTCTATTAATTCCGGCAAAGCCAATGCGACTTTTATTAAGTTTAATGGCAAGGATATTGGTGCTTTAGGAGAAAAGGCGGTGGCGGTGCGGGGCGTGGCGTTTACGAAAGACACAAAATATTAAACTCTTCAAAGGTTGAGCCTTTGAAATGTTTAGGCGCTGTGAAGGCTCAACCTTAGAAACCCTCAGAAAAATCTGTAAACGCATTCAAAAGTTATCCACAGGCAGAAGATTTGACAGTGATGATATGAGTGATATAATATCATTAGATAAAAATTAATATAAAAAAATGAAAGAAGAAAGCATCAAAGAGAATAGCAAAGAAA
>CAZMNQ010000011.1:0-16432 GCA_964567695.1 uncultured Bdellovibrionales bacterium | reverse complement strand
CTGAGAAACATTCTAACTAGTTTCTTGGTAACCTTTTATTTTGAGCTATCTCGTATCCGCCGAGCTAGACCTTCAAATACTTCTGCATAGCAATGATGCTGCCGATGACGCCCAAGAGCGAACCGAAGAGAATTTGACCACCCAGGAGTGACCAGAAATTGCTCAGATAAAATCCCACAAGATTGCTGGTTGGGACAACCGAGGAAACATAGGGCGTGATAAACTTGATTGAAATAAACAAAATTAGCATTGAGAAAATTGAGCTGACCACGCCATAGATCACACCTTCGAAAATAAAAGGCATTCGGATAAAAGAATTGGAAGCACCCACTAGGCGCATTATTTCAACCTCCTGTTTATGTGTGTAAATGGTGATGCGAATGGCATTGAAAGTTATGAGAAGTGAAATTATAGTAAAGAATAATCCTAATGCGGTTCCGATTTTTTTAATTACTGCAATTATATAATTTAATTTATTTATAGCATCTTTATGCTCATCATAATTTGTTCGACTTACTTTATTATTAAAAGGAGCTTTTTTAATATATTCTGAAATTAGCTGATATTGATTTACATCATTAGCCTTAATAACAAGTGCATTTAAAAGAGGATTACTACCTAGCACATCCAATGTTTGCAAAATAATTGGTCTCAATGTACTACTTTTTTTAAAATTTTCTAAAGCTTGCTCCTTAGAAACATAGGTAACCGATTTAATTTCGCTGAATTTTTCTAATTCATTTTTAACTTCTAAGATGGATTGTTCAGATATATCTGATTGAAAGGATATACTAATATCAACCTTGTCTTGAGTCTCCTTTAACACATCGTTGACGGTCGATGTGATTATAAAAAAAACACTCAAAATATAGAGTAGCATAATCAAAATACTGACAGTGGCGATTGAAAGCCAGCCATTGCGAATAAAATTTTTGATAGCCTCTTTGAATGTTCGAGTGATAGTTAGAAACATATTTTTTTATTTTTATGAAGTTTTATTTTTCCCCCTGGCACAATCAGCGATATTTTTATATTTTCCTTTGGCGCAATCATCAATAATTCTGCCATTTTCCAAAAGAAGCACTCGCCTGTTTACCTTATCCACAATAAACTTGTCATGACTAGCCAGAACAACCGTTGTTCCCAGTGAATTTATTCTGATAAGTAACTGCATAATTTCCATCGAAGATTTTGGATCAAGATTTCCAGTTGGCTCATCCGCCACGATAACCATTGGGGTGTGCACTAAAGCGCGCGCAATCGCCACTTTTTGTTGTTCACCGCCACTCAATTGATGCGGATATTTTTTCATCTTACCTCCCAAACCGACGATCTCCAAAATTTGCGGAACATTTTCAGTAATTTCTTCATTTGAGGCTCCGGCAACTTCCAAAGCATAGGCTACATTTTCATAGACAGTTTTTCGCTCCAGCAATTTGAAATCCTGGAAGATTGTTCCAATATTTCTTCTATGATGCGGCAATTTTCTTCTGCTTATATTATTCAACAGACTATTATTAAAATGTACCTCTCCAGTAGTAGCCATTTCCTCAGCATAGATTAATTTTAGCAGTGTTGATTTTCCAGAACCGCTTTGGCCGACAATAGAAATAAACTCGCCCTCTTGAATTTCCAAATTAATGTCCTCCAACACGGGCAAATCCCCTTTATATATTTTAGAAACTGAATCAAATTTTATCATTGTTTTATTTTATTCTTCTTTTTTTATTTTCTTCTACCGTATCTATATCATATATCATTTTTTAATTTCCTTCAAGAAGGCTTCCATAAAAGGCGTCAGATTCCCCTCTAAAACATCTTCAGTATTTGCTGTTTCGTGCTTTGTCCGATGGTCTTTAACCATTTTATAAGGATGAATGACATAGGAACGGATTTGACTGCCCCATTCCGCTGAGGTATATTCTCCGCGCAGTTTTTGTTTTTCACTTTCTTTTTCTTCTAAATATTTTTGATGCAGTTTAGCGCGCAAAATTTTCATGGCCTGTTCCTTATTTTGCATTTGACTGCGTTCATTTTGGCAAGACACTACAATCCCTGTCGGAACATGTGTGATGCGCACCGCACTGTCAGTTGTGTTGACGGACTGCCCGCCAGCACCGGAAGATCGATAGACATCCACGCGCAAATCCTGTGCGTCAATCTTCACTTCCGCCAATTCTTCAATGACCGGCAAAATTTCCACCAAAGCAAAGGATGTTTGGCGCAAATTATCAGAGTTAAATGGCGACAGGCGCACAAGGCGATGCACGCCCGCTTCACTTTTCAAATATCCAAAAGCATACGGTCCGGAAATTTCCACGGTCACGCTCTTGATGCCCGCTTCCTGTCCGCGCGACTCATCAACAATTTTGGTTTTAAAATTATTTTTTTCCGCCCAGCGCAGATACATCCGCAAAAGCATCTCCGTCCAATCTTGCGCGTCTGATCCACCCGCGCCACTATGAATCGCTAGAATCACATCATTGCGATCATATTCGCCATTCAAAAGTATTTTGAACTCAAGTTTCTCAATTTCTTTTTCGATTTCAGTCAGTTTTTCTTGCAAATCTTTTTCTTCTTTTTCCGCGCCAACTTCCCCGCCTCGCGTCGACGAGTGGTCGTCTCCACTAGTCGAGGCGGGAGTTTCATCTATAATTTCTGAAAGATCTTTGATCTCGTCCAACTCCGTTTCGATGTCGCTCAACATTTTTATCTCGCCGCGCAACTCCTCCAACTCTTGCATAATTTTGGAAGCTTTCTGCGAATCATCCCAAAATCCCGTCTGACTGGAAATTTTTTCTAATTCCTCAATTCTTTTTTGTTTTGCCGGCAAGTCAAAGATAGTCGCTCAAAAGAGCGAGTTTATTCTTAAGTTCCTCTATTTTTGCCTGAATTTCTTTAATCATAAGCTTATTCTAGAAACAATAACGATATCATCAGTCCGATACCAACCATAAATAAAACTATTTGTCCGATTGATTTTTTTGGTTCAGTATTTTTATGCAGTTCCGGAATCAAATCGGCGCTGGCAATATATATAAAACCTCCGGCGGCGAATGGTATTAAAAATTTATTCATTTCAAAAACATTTGCATTAATTAATAATACGATAATTGCGCCAATAACCGCTGTCAGTCCGGTTAAAAAATTAAACATAAGCGCTTTGTAGCGAGAAAATCCGCCATATATGAGAGAGCCGAAATCGCCGACTTCCTGTGGGATTTCATGAAGGATAACAGCAAGCGTAGTGGCTATGCCAACAGGAATGCTTACTAAATAGCTTGCCGCAATTACGAGGCCATCAATAAAATTATGCACCGTATCCCCTGCCAGGATTATATAAGAAAATGGATGTAGATGATGCTCGCTTGGCACATGATGGCAATGCCGCCAATGAAAAAATTTTTCAACAATAAAGAAAAAAAGGATTCCAACTAAAACATATAATCCGACCAACAAGCTTTTCTCATTATTTTCATAGGCCTCGGGAATGAGATGAATAAAGGCATCGCCTAAAAGTGTTCCGGTTGATAGGCTGACCAAATAAATCAAGACTTTTTCAAGCTTCTTGTGATTAATGGAAAAAGTAAAAACGCCGACAAGCGAGATCAGGCTCACGATAATTACGGATATTAAGGTATAAAGCCAGATTGTCATTATGAATAATTTTTAATCAATTGGATATGATCAGTTTCAACTTGCATCAAGGCGGTAAATAGAATTTTAATTTCTTGTTCAGTCGCTTCTTGGGAAAATTTCGCATAGAGCGAAGAGGCATTTTCTTCTAATTTTATAGTTTCTGTAAAATTCTCCACATCCTCATCACTACATAATTCTGGGGAGTTTTCTGGCAAAGAAATTTTCATCAATTTACAAGCGATAGTCGCGTGTTCCAATTCAACTTTGGCTAATCTTTTATACATCGCCTTGATCTCATACATATCAGTCTTGCCGGCCATACATAAATAGACCGCCGAAGCATGCAGTTCCAGCCTCAATGTTTCTTCCAAATTTTTTCTGGATATTTCTCCTAATACAAAAGTCTTAGTCGGAATCGGATCCGCCTCATTGCCATTCTTAATAAACTGCTCGCGTGCCCCGCAAAAAGGACAGTTCTTTGGTCTTTCATCTCCAATATACGCATCTCCGCAAATTTGACAGATATAAGTTTTCATAGATCTATTCTTTAATTGTTGATTTACTTAATAAGTTATTAAAATAAATTTTAAACTTTCCAAAATCATCGGAAATTAAATCAATAAGGACGCCCTCATTTTTCTTTAAAGTCTTTCCTGATCCAAGTTGTTTATCTGGAGTTTGATCAAAATCAATGTCACCAACTTTTTTAGAAAAAGAAGTTCTTCCATCAAAACCATCAACATACTTTCCTATAGAGTTGGAATTTGATTTAAATTTTATTGGCTGCTCATTTCTGGCATAAACAGCTATATGCACTTTCTGTGGGTTATCACTGGGCGAATAAGCATAAGGAGCATTATATTCATCTTTAAGTGCCATTATGGGATAAGGTAAGAAGTCAGGAAATAATTCTTTCATTTTCTTGGGAAAATATCCAAATTTATTTTTATAGGATTCTAACGCATCAACTAGGCGAAATAATAATGATTCGCTATATGTTTCAGAATCAAGATCTTTAGAAATACCTCCTAATTTTCTTCTAATTTTAGCATCATCCATATACTGAAGCGAAACATCCAAATCAATTTTCCATTTTCCATCTTCAAAAACTAAATCGTATGGAACAAATGAATTGTCCATATAAAATCGTATCCTATCATCTCCAATAGCACCGAAATAAAAACCATTGAATAAATTTACAATATCATCAGGCTCACCATTAACCTTACTAATAATGTTGTTGGTATATAATTCATTTTTAATATATTCAATATCGGAATATGCAAACATTGTAAATAAATCCTTATTTGTTTTTAGAATGTTTTTTCCTTTTTCAGTGCATAAAGAAATGAAGCGATCTTGCATAGAGATAGCATTATTATTTTCCTTATTCTGCATTATATCTGCCACCTCTGATTCATGTCTTCTGATAATATCTATCATCCATTCACCATGCAGTTTTTTATTTAATTCACTAAAGTTACTTTCTTCCCTAAATTTTTTCTGGGCGGTTACATTAGAAAAAAGTCTTTTAAATATACCCCAACTTGAATTTGGATCACTCCATCCTCCTAAACCACCATCTTGTGTCTTCATGTCCTCATATTCAGGTTCAAAATTGATGTACCAGCCGTCATCCAGTTTGATAAGATAACTTGAATCATAGTCAACTTTTTTATTGGTGTAAGTAATTTTATAACTCAAATAGACATGAGTAACATCTGTATTTGTTCTATCTATAAAATCAACTGACTCTACTTTCAATCCATCAATATTGTCATCATTCATCTTTATTTTTAATATACTTGGTAACTCCTCCTGCCAACGCTTATTAAATTCATCCACAGTTAGATATAAATCCCTTTGCAGCGATTCTGCCAAAGAGTTGGAAATATATGTCCTATCTGTATATAATTTAATGTTATTTTCGTTTATTAATTTTTTTTCTAGCGTTAAAATAGTGCTTTCTGAGGAAGAAAAATCTACAGCAACATTAGCTTCCACAGACTTGGCTTGACTTTCTTGGATATTGGATTTGTTCTTGTTATTATTTTTAAAAAATATTAAAAATATTACCACAATGACAGTTAAAAACACTGTACCACCTATGATTATCCATTTTTTCCAAGAGTTGTTTTTCTTTTCAGCATTCAAACAGACCGCATTGTATTCATCAACACTTTTTTCTATCTGCTTCTCATTAAAAAATTCAATTTTTGGATCTTCCATTTTTTTTGTATTTAATTTACCTGAGCCGATGGTCGGAATCGAACCGACGACCTATGCGTTACGAGTGCATTGCTCTACCAACTGAGCCACATCGGCAACGGCTCTTTATTCTGTTTTATCAACCAATCTCTGCCATTCATCTTTCACGATTTTCTTCATTTCGTCAAGCGTTGGTTTATTTTTTTCCGAGAAAAGATGTTTGAAGCGGCCTTGTGTCTGTAAAAATTCTTCCAGTGGCTTTGGATTTTCCGTCGCCCAATTTATTTTATATTTTCCATCTTCAATTTCAAATAACGGCCAAAAATTCGTTTCCGTGGCCAATTTAGAAATAGCCACATATTGCGAGGTGGGAAATTTCCAATTGTTTGTGCAAGGAGAAAAGACACTTAGAAAGGCTGGACCTTCAGTTTCAAAAGCTTTCTTGGCTTTCTTTTTCAAATCATTCAAATAGGCCACATTAGCTTGCGCGGCATATTTAATGTGATGCGCTGCTACAATCTCCATCATGTTTTTACGCATTTCAACTTTGCCAAATGATTCTTTGCCCACCGGTGTGGTTTCTGTGGCTGCGCCATAGGGCGTCGCGGATGATCTTTGATTGCCGGTGTTCATATAGCCACCGTTATCATAAACCACATATACAAAATCATGACCGCGTTCCAGCGCGCCGGAAAGACTTTGCAATCCAATGTCATAAGTTCCTCCATCTCCGCCAAAAACAATAAACTTAACTTTCTTCGGCGCTTTGCCTTTTTTGACCAAAGCCTTGTGCGCCCGTTCTACACCAGATATGGTAGCCGAAGCGTTCTCAAAGGCACTATGAATATATGGCGTTTGCCACGCGGTGTATGGATAGAGAGTTGAAGTCACCTCTAGACACCCTGTGGCGTTGGAAATCACCACCGGATCCGGAGATTCACCCAAAATTGTTCTGACAATCGTCGGAAAAGCACAACCCGCGCAAGCAGAGTGTCCGGAAGCAAAATTTTTCGCTAATTCTTTGTTCATTTTTTTATACTCCTATATATTTAATATCTTTTGAAATTTTTCCCTCACTCAAATCTTCAAAAACTTTTTCAATGTCTTTGGCAAAAACATCCCGTCCGCCCAAACCGTAAATAACTGACTGAACTTTTTTATTTTCGCTAGCTTGATAGAGGCCATTCACAACATCATTATAAATTGGCGGATATGTGCCGGAAGAAATAGCGCGCTCCATAACAACAATGTTTTTGGCATTTTTCAAAGCAACTAAAATTTCTTTGAGTGGAAATGGTCGGAATAAATTTATTTTGAGCAACCCGACTTTTTTACCCTGCTTTCTCATTTTGTCCACCACATCCTTGGTTGTTCCAGCTGTAGAGCCGGCTAAAATAATTATTTCTTCCGCGTCTTCCGTCTCATAGGCTTCAAAAAAATTCTTTGGACGACCGCTTATTTTTTCAAATTCCTTGGCAATCTTCAAATATTCTTTGCTAGCTTTTTCCATTGCCTCTTCTTGCTCAATTTTGAATTCGAAATATGAATTTTGTAATGCCAGTGGTCCAAAGGTGGCTGGGTTTTCAACACCCAATAAAGATTTTTCCGGCGCAAAATGTCCCACAAAATCCTTAACAATTTTCGCATCCAAAATTTCTAAATTCTCCACGCAATGCGAAGTGTTGAAGCCATCCATAATCGCCATCACGGGCAATTTGACTCTTTCCGCCAGCTTCATGCCAATGATTGTATTGTCATACATTTCCTGCGCGTTCTCAGAAAAAATCTGAATCCAACCGGCATCGCGCGCACCCATCACATCCGAATGATCACCGTGAATATTAATTGGCGCGCTCAAAGCCCGCGCGGACACCATCATCAAAATCGGCAATCGCATCCCGCTGGCAATGTAAAGAATTTCATTCATCAAAGCCAAACCTTGTGAACTCGTAGCTGTCGCTGTGCGCGCACCAGCCGCGCTGGAACCAACACAAGCTGAAATAGCAGAATGTTCTGACTCAACCTCAATAACCTCAGTTGCCACCTCGCCGTCCGCTTTGAATTTAGCATAGGCTTCAATAACCGTAGTTTGCGGTGTGATTGGGTAAATCGCCATCACATCAATATCCAATTGCTTCAAAGCCTCAGCCGCCGCCGCTCCTCCCGTTAACGCTATTCTTTTTTTGTTTAAATTATTCAAAATGTTCGTAGATTCGAAATCATTCGTAGATTCGAATCGGATTATTAATTCTTTTTCATAGTTATCGCCTTCATCGGACAAACTTGCGCGCAAACGCCACAACCCTTGCAAAAATCATAATCGATAGTCGCGTATCGTTTATTGCGTATCGTGGATCTTGTTTCGTTAGCGTTGCGATTTGCGTTTTGCGATTCGCGATCTACGACTTCAATCGAAGCCTCAGGACAAAAAGGCACGCAAGTGGAACAACCACTGCATTTGCCCCTATCAACTACCGGCGTCATATATCGCCAATCACCAGTCTTGGGAGCTTTTTTAATATCATGTTTTATCACTGCGCCTTCTTCCATAAAATTTGTCTGAACCACTGATTAATATTTGATTATCCTGATTGCACTGATTTTTTATTCATGCGAAATCATATGCGTTCAGTGATAATCAGTGGTTCTGATTTATATAGCATCATATGCTTTTTCAATCGCTAAAATATTTTTATCCGTCGCCTCTTTGCCGATTTTATGCTCGAATATGTTTCTAAATTCAGCGATAACACTGGTTAGTTTCACAGCCTCAGTCACTTGCACAAGCTTGCCTAAAATCACTGTGTTGGGCCTAGGCTGGCCGACAATTTCCATCGATATGCCATTAGCATCAATCGGATAAATCCGACCGTCAAATTTTTCTCCCTCATCATTAAGTAATTTTTTACCGATTTCCTCAATAGATTTTTTTGTGGCAATAATCAACGCCTCATTGCGATCTAAATTCTTGGTCACAATTTCTGAATCCAAAATTGTTTCATCCAAAACGACCACCACATCCGGATCTATCACCGGTTCGTGCGTTCTGATTTCCTTGTCGCTCAGACGCACAAAAGTCTTGGTTGGCGCCCCGCTTCGTTCCGGACCAAACTGCGGAAAAGCCTGCACAAATTTGCCTTCTCCCACAGCGGCCTGCGCAATTATCTCAGCGGCAGCTTTCGCCCCCTGTCCGCCTCGCGCGTAAAAGATTATTTCAAAAATGTCTTTATGATATTTCATCCCGACACCAACTTTCGATATTATTTAATTATAATAACTTCAAAAGCTTTAATAATTATTATATTTACCTCAAACTAATTTTTGATGCAAAAAGTATTGCATCGAAAGTTGGTGTGGGGATTTCATTCATCAAATGAATCTCCTCGGGGCAAACCCACGAGGTATCAGCTGTAATTTTTTTATTAGACACTACCGCGGCAAGCCGCGGGGAAATGCCCTAACTAGATTATATCATACTCTTGACTTTTTGAGTAGGACATGCTATACTGCTTTGTCAAGATATCTCCCTTGGCGATTCTTATTAATTCTCATTGGAGGATGGGACATGAAAAAAGTTCTTTTTAATGCAAGAGATATGGTAGGGTTTATCAGCCAATATTATGCCAATTTTTATGGTGTTCCCAGAGAAACCATAGTCGAGGATGTAGAATGGCATGAAAATCATTTGGATGTCCAGCTGGTGTCCATAAATATTCCCGGCGTGGGAATAAGAAAATTTTCGAGTGCCTTCTTTAAAATGGCGTCCAACATCTAAGTGCGAGGGTGCGAATCATGAACTTAGCACAAAAAATTCTTTTTCTTACGGCAGGTATCCTTGTTATATTTGGAGGAGGAACCAATGTAGAGGCAATGATTTGCCTTAAAATAGCTGGGGCATGCATAGCACTTGCAGCCCTACTTAATTAGAATTTGACTCGCTTGTCACTTTACCGCCGTAGCAACTCTTCATTGGATTTAATGGCGGTTTTTTTTATTTAAAAAAGTTTTACAACCCCAACATCTTTTTCGCCTGGGCGATTTGTTCTTCGGAGGCCATGCCCATTTTTTTCATTTGTTCGATGGCGGCCAGCATCTTGTCTTTGTTTTCCGGTTTCATCGCGTCCTGCATCATTTTGTTTCGCTCTTGCGGACTCATCTTGGCCATTTTTTTCATGGCAATGGCTTGCAACATCCCCATTTTGGGAGTTTTTACTTCAGCCTCATCAATTACTTTTGCATCTGAATCATTGATTGCGACTGTTTTTTTATTGAAAGGATTCCACATAACAATGAAATTGTTATCCTGAGCGAAATTGCGAATGATAATTCGCGATGAAGTCGAAGGATACGACTACGCTCGAAATAACGAAAAATTAATTTATTATCTCTTTTTTAATTGCAAATTATAACTTGTAGCTAATAGCGCTGAGGCAATAAAAATTGAGGAATAGGTTCCAAAAGTTACACCAATCAAAAGTGTCAAGGCGAAATTTTTAATTGAATCTCCGCCGAAAATGTAAAGCGCCAGCAAAGTAATAACTACAGTTAGTGATGTGTTAATTGAACGAACCAATGTTTCGTTCAGACTGCGATTGACCATATCCGGAAAAGCTTCTTTATTGGAACCTTTCAAAAGATTTTCGCGCGTGCGATCATAGACAACAATTGTGTCATGCACGGAAAATCCCAAAATAGTCAAAAGAGCGGCAATAAAAGGCACACCCACCTCAACGCCTTTGAAATGCCCCAGAATAGAAAACACACCAACGGTGATCAAAACATCGTGAATCAGAGCAATCACTGCCCCAGCGCCATATTTCCATGATTCAATCGGTCGCGAAACTTTGCGAAAAGCCCAGGCAATAAACGCCATGATGCCCATCGTAGCCCAAAAAAGCGCCCGGAGTGATTTTGATTTCAACTCCGAAGAAACCGAAGGATCTGTAAATTCAACTCTTAATTCCTTTGAATCTTTGTATGCATCCGATATTTTTTGAGAAACTTTCTGATTGATTGCGGCATCTTCCGATGCATAACGAATTAACACGGAGCTCTTATTCGTAGATTGCAAAGTTAGACTTTTTAAATTTAATTCTTGGAGAACATTTTCAATTTCTTGATTAGCAGGAACAGTGTTGGCAAATTGAACTTCCATCAGGGTACCACTGGTAAAGTCAATTCCGAATTTTAATCCCCACATAAAAAGCGACACGACGCTCAATACCATCAATGTTATAGAAAATATGTAGGCATATTTGGTTTTGGAAATTATATTAAACATGCGATAAATTTTATAATTTTTAGTTTTATAATTTTTAAATAATGCTTTAATTTTTAATTTTTAAAAATTTAGACATTAATATTTATTTATAAAATTAAAAATTGCAAAAATTAAAAATTATTTTTTGACATCTTGCTTTTTAACTCCCACCAGCCATAATTTATTCGAAATCCATTCGTCTAAAATAAATTTCAAGAGTGTTCTGGAAATGGTGACGGCTGTGAACATGGAAAGCAACACTCCCACAATCAATGTGACAGCAAAACCTTTCACAAAACCCGTGCCGAGTTCGATTAAGATAAAGGCGGTGATGATAGAAGAAAAATTTCCATCACGAATGGATGTCCAGGCTCTTTTGAAGCCTTCGTCAAGGGCACCCAAAATATTTCGACCGCGGCGAATTTCTTCCTTGGTTCTTTCAAATATTAAAATATTTGCATCAACTGCCATACCAATCGACAAAATAAATCCCGCAATGCCCGGCAAGGTCAAAGTGATTTGCCAAGGCGTAAGCCCGGATAGCCTAAAAATTGAAATCATAAGCCCCATATAAATAAGCAACGCCACAACTGCTATAAGTCCTAGGAAGCGATAATACGCAAGCATAAAAATAATTACTACTGCCAAGCCAATAATTCCTGCTTTAATACTTTTTTCTAAAGAAGCTTGCCCCAAAGAAGCTTCCACGCTTTGAGAGTCAACCTCCCTAATCGGCACTGGCAAAGCGCCTTCATTTAATCTCTTGACTAGATTATTAGCTTCCTCATTTGTGAATGTACCGGTGATTTCCGCTTTTCCACCTGTAATCTCAGATTGAATAGTTGGACTGGTTAACATATTTCCATCTAAAAAAACTGGCAAGGATTTTCCGATATTTTTCTTGGTTATTTCCGCAAATAAATCCGCACCCTCTGAATCAAATTCCAGATCAATCTTTGGATTTGAAAGTCCTTGGTTATCAAATCCCACGGATGCATTTTTTAGATTTTTTCCCGTTAGGCCAGTTGGCACAAAAGTTGGTTGCGGTTCCGGGTTGCTTTTTTTAGCTAACAAAATATGCGCTGCGTGAACTTCTAGAGCATCCCCCCCTCCCTTTTGTTCAATTTTTTTAATAATGTGCCAACCAAATTGAGTCTCCACAAGCTCCTTGTAGACTTCTCCGTCTTTCAAATTTTCTTCAAATAAAACCTTATCGAATTCAGGCACAAAAAGTCCTTTTGTCACAAAATCCAAGTCCCCACCCTCATCTTTATTGCTCGGATCTTCACTATTATCTTTAGCTAGTTGCGCAAAATCACCTCCGGCCAAAGCTTTTTTTAATAAATCCTCGGCTTTTTGTTTGGCTTGCGCATTTAATTTATCCAACATATCCTGCGGAATATCCTTGGAAGTGTCCGCCGGCCCCTCTTCTTTAAATTCCAAGAATGGCATATTGCCAATCATTTTTTTAGCTTCATTAATATCCTTGACGCCAGCTAATTCAATAATCAATCTTCGATCATTCCCGGATTTTGTAGTGTAGATGACCGGTTCCGCCACACCAAAAGCATTGACTCGCCGTTCAGCCGCATCCTGCACGCCCTGCATCGCAGAATCAATTTTGGCGCTGTCAATTTTGCTAGTGTCCGCCTTATATTCCAAATGAATCCCGCCTTGCAAGTCCAAACCAAGATTTATTTTCAGCTTGTTGAATGCGTTATAAACCGGCGGTATCTTGGCAACCGCTCTGGGATATGAAATTAGCCCCACCACGAGAGCCAAGATAATAACTAAAGTAAATTTGATATTGAGTTTTTGATTTAATGTCATAACTCCATTTTACAGTATATTTTTTAGTTTAGCAATAATGCCCGCTTTCGCAGCATTTTTAGCCGTTGAGGGCTTCCAAGGTTGAGCCTTTACAGCGCCTAAGCATTTCAAAGGCTCAACCTTTGAGGCACTATAGATTAGAAGCATGTATGCAAGGATTTATTTATTCAAAAAAATATACACCTTTCTGAGAATATTTTTGCTATTTTCAAAGGTTATTTTTTCAAGTGCTTTTTTATAAGCCAACCACTCAAATTCCGTGTGCTCATGTGAAATCAGGATTTCTGACACAGTTGTCTTGGCTATATAATAAATAACTTTTTTAAAAATATTTAAGCCTCGATCGTCATTTATTCTTTCTTCCCGCTCATTACCATTAGCACGATAAAAATAGATAGTCTTATCTCTAAAACCTGGCAAAATTTGCAATTCTTTTATTCCCGTCTCCTCTTCAACCTCCCGTTGCAAAGTTTGATCTTCAGTTTCATCTTTTTCCACATGGCCTTTCGGAAAATCCCAGTGACCAGTGGGATAGTGCAAAAGCAAAAACTCCTTCTGACCAGTTTCGCTTCCGCGAAAAATAACCGCCCCAACAGATTTTTCAAAAGATAAATTAAATAGTTTCATTATATTTTTTTAAAAGCCATTCCACCGGCCAGCGCCAAATCCCCTCTTTTTCATTCCAAGAAGAATTTGATTATCCCGCATGATCAGACAAAGAGTTTGGATTTTTTTGGACATATTATTTCCCGCAGCACTTCTTATACTTTTTCCCCGAACCACACGGACAAGGATCGTTGCGTCCGACTTTGTTGTCATTTATGATGGGTGATTTTTTAGTCTCACTCTTTTCTCCAGACTCAACAGCTTTGGCTGCACCCCTGTCCGCCGAATCCGCCGCGGCGGAGAAGGAGGAAAATTGCTCCACTTCTTCACTGGCTCCGCTGAAACTAAGTTTTTCCGGTGCGGCGTTTTGTTGCTGTGCTGAAACAGTGTTAACTCGAAAAATCGTGTTCACAATATTTGACCGCACATTTTCCATCAGGTGTGAGAACATGCCAAAAGCCTCGCGTTTATATTCAATCAATGGATCACGCTGGCCATAACCGCGCAGACCAATGCCTTCGCGCAAATAATCAATCTCGTCCAAATGATTCATCCAAGACATGTCAGTGGTTTGCAGAATCACCGCCTTTTCAATGGATCGCATCTGTTGTGCGCCAATTTCACTTTCTTTTTTGTTATATATTTCTTTCGCAATGCCCATTAAAAAATCAATCATGAAACTGATTTTTTCCGAGAAGTTATGCCGTGTGTCATTTTTGATTTCTTCTAATTTAGTTGTCAGATCACCTTGCGCGAAAACGATACCATGAAAACTAGCGTTGATTTCTTTGGTGTTCCAATAAACTTCATCGCCGGCGCAATTGAAAGAAACAGTCCTTTCAATTTCTTCTTTGATATAATCCAACATTTCGCTCTTGGTGTCCTGCATATCCAAAATTTCCCGGCGTTTTTTGTAAATGACTTCTCTTTGCTTGTTCATCACATCATCATAGTCCAGCACATGTTTACGAATATCAAAATTGAAACCTTCAATTTTCGATTGGGCATTTTCAATAGATTTTGAAATAATGACATTTTGAATCGGCTGATCTTCCGGCAAGCCCAATTTGTTCATCATGTTTTTCAACTTGTCTCCGCCAAAGCGACGCATCAATTCATCTTCCAAAGAAACAAAAAATTGTGAAGCTCCGGGATCGCCTTGGCGTCCGGCGCGTCCGCGCAACTGATTGTCGATGCGGCGCGCTTCATGCCTTTCGGTTCCGATAATCAAAAGCCCGCCCACTTCTTTCACGCCCTCACCCAATTTGATGTCCGTTCCGCGACCAGCCATGTTTGTCGCAATCGTCACTGCGCCCAGATGACCAGCATTGGCAATGATGGCCGCTTCCCGTTCATGATTTTTAGCATTCAAAACTTCGTGTGGCACGCCGTTTCTTTGCAAAAGCGCGCTCAAATATTCCGATTTTTCAATGGCGATGGTTCCCACCAAAACCGGCTGTCCCAGTTGGTTCACTTCTTTGATTTTTTCCATAATCGCATCAAACTTGCCTTTTTCTGTTTTGTAAATCACATCGGCCAAATCTTTTCTTTGCATCACACGATTGGTTGGAATTTCCAACACATCCACATTATATACTTTGAAAAATTCTTCCGCGCTCGTCAAAGCGGTACCGGTCATGCCAGCCAGTTTTTTGTAAATTCTAAAATAATTTTGAAAAGTAATGGTCGCCAGCGTACGGGATTCTTTTTGCACCTTCACTTGTTCCTTGGCTTCAATGGCTTGGTGCAATCCTTCGCTATAGCGGCGTCCCGGCATCATGCGGCCCGTGAAGTCATCCACAATAATCACTTCACCTTCTTTCACGACATAATCACGATCCAATTGAAAAATGGCCTGCGCTTTCAAGGCTTGTTCCAAATGATGGACATAGCTTATTTTTCCGGTTTCATATAAATTGCCCATACCCAGCATTTGTTCCACTTTGGAAATGCCGGAGTCAGTGATTACCACCGCTTTCATTTTTTCATCCACTTCATAGTCTTCACCGGCTTTCAATTTCGGCACAATCTGCGCGAATTGCTGATACATTTTGGTTGACTCAGCGTCTGGCGCCGAAATAATGAGCGGCGTTCGCGCTTCATCAATCAAAATTGAATCGACTTCATCCACAATGGCATAATTCAATTTGCGCTGTGCCATTTGATCCAATGATTGCACCATATTGTCGCGCAAATAATCAAAACCGAATTCATTGTTAGTTCCATAAGTAATGTCGGCATTGTATGCATCCTTTCTCATCACCTCGCGCAAGTTTTCCACCTGCCTGCCGGCAGGCAGGTTTCCAACACTCACTTCATTGGAATCAAAAATTTTTGGTTCATAAATATATGACGCATCGTGAATGATGCACGCTGTTGAAATTCCTAAAAAATGAAAGATAGATCCCATCCAATTGCAATCTCTGCGCGCCAAATAATCATTCACCGTAATCACATGCACGCCTTTGCCGGTGAGAGCATTTAAATATATTGGCAAAGTAGAAGTCAAAGTTTTTCCTTCGCCGGTTTTCATTTCCGCAATTTTACCTTGATGCAAAACGATGCCGCCAATCAGCTGCACATCGAAAGGCCGCGTCCCATTGACGCGATCCGCAGCTTCCCGCACCACAGCAAAAGCTTCCGGCAAAAGTTCATCCAAAGTCTCACCCTTAGAAACTCTATCGCGAAATTCTTGCGTCTTGCCTCGCAATTCCTCATCGGACAAGCACCGAATTTCGCCGTCCAGCGCATTGATCTTTTCCACAATCGGCATCAATTTCGCAATTTCTCTCTGATTTGAGCCAAAAAGTTTATTTAAAATTCCCATAAAATTGCTTTATAAATCGTCGTTTCAGCCTCTATGCTGGAATCTGATTGTATTACATTTAA
>CAZMNQ010000010.1:0-16831 GCA_964567695.1 uncultured Bdellovibrionales bacterium | reverse complement strand
ATATAATTAAATTTAAATTTATGGAAGAAAAATCTTTTTCAGCAGTAAGCAAGCCTTATTTATCAGTCGTTGTTCCGCTTTATAATGAAGATGGCAATGTGGAAAAAATGCACCAGAAAATTTTGGCAGCTTGCCAAGGCTTGGGCAAGAGCTTCGAAATTATTTTTATAGATGATGGGTCTAAAGATAAAACGGCTATGGCGGCAACTAGATTGTCACCGCTTAAATTAATAAAATTCAGAAAAAATTTCGGGCAAACAGCGGCTTTTGACGCAGGCATCAAAGAAGCTAGGGGCGATATTATAGTGACGATGGATGGTGACTTGCAAAATGATCCGGCAGATATAAAACTACTGTTGGCCGAAATGAAAAATGGATATGATGTTGTTTCCGGCTGGCGCTTTCATCGTAAAGACACCTTTGCGAAAAAGTTTTTTTCACGCGGCGCGAATCTGCTGAGAAAAATTCTTATTCAGGACAACATCCATGACAGTGGTTGCAGCCTGAAGGCTTATAAACGAAGTTGCTTTGAGGAGGTGGATTTGTTCGGTGAGATGCATCGATTTATGCCAGCCATTTTGGAGTTGCAGGGCTACAAGGTTGGTGAAGTAAAAGTTTCTCATTATCCTAGAATTCATGGCGTAACAAAATATAATTGGAAACGAGCCATCAAGGGTTTTGTGGATATGCTTTCAATCTGGTTTTGGCGTAAATATGCTAACCGGCCATTACATCTATTTGGCGGAGCAGGCATTGTTTTTTCCGGAGTTGGATTTTTAATTCTTGTTTGGATGATGATTGAAAAAATATTTTTTGGCGCCTCTTTATCGGAAAAGATTTGGCCGCTCATCGGCATATTTTTCATTTTGGCAGGAATCCAATTATTTATTTCCGGTTTGTTGGCGGATATCATCGTGAAAAATTATTACAAAAATAGAAACACAATGAATTATTCAATTAAAGAAATAATCGAATCATAAGCTTTATGAAAATTGGAATTTTTGGCACAGGCTATGTGGGCTTGGTAACAGGCGCTTGTTTCGCGGAACGAGGCAATCACATTATTTGCGTTGATGTGGATGAGAAAAAAATAGAAAAATTGGAACAGGGCATCATGCCAATTTATGAACCGGGATTGGAAGATATTGTTTTGAAAGGTTACAAATTAGGCACGCTGCGTTTTACAACTGATAATGCAATAGCTCTTAAAGAAAGTGATATTATTTTTATTGCCGTCGGTACGCCGACTGGAGAAAATGGCAGCGCGGATTTGCAATATGTCTTGAAGGTGGCAGAAACCATCGGGCAAAAAATGGATCACCCTTTGATAATTGTGGACAAATCGACAGTGCCGGTGGAAACTGCCTTCAAAGTTCGCGACGCAATTAGAAAAGAATTGGACAGGCGAGGCGTGGATATTAAATTTGATGTGATTAGCAATCCGGAATTTTTAGCGGAAGGGCACGCGGTGGATGATTTTATGAAACCAAGCCGAGTCGTGATTGGCTCGGACAATCTGGATGCCATCAAAAAAATGGAAGAGTTATACGAACCTTTCATTCGAAGCCGTGAGCGCTTCATTGAAATGGATATTTTGAGCGCGGAAATGACCAAATATGTGGCCAATGCAATGTTAGCTACTCGAATTTCATTTATGAATGATGTGGCCGGTATTTGTGAGCGAGTTGGCGCGGACATTAATAAGGTGCGCGAAGGTATTGGCGCTGATCCGCGCATTGGCGATAAATTTTTATATGCCGGTCCTGGTTTTGGTGGCAGTTGTTTTCCAAAAGATTTGCGCGCTTTGCGCAAAACCGCGGAGGATCACGGCTATCAGTCTCAAATGCTGCAAGCGGTCATTGAAGTTAATGAAAGACAGAAAAAGGTGGTGGCAGACAAAGTGGTGAAAGAATTTGGTGAAGACTTGTCAGGCAAGACATTTGCTGTGTGGGGCTTGGCTTTCAAGCGGGACACGGATGATATGCGTGAATCATCATCTATTACGATAATTAATGAATTAACTGAGCGAGGCGCGAAAATCAAGGCTTTTGATCCGCAAGCGATGACTGAAGCTAAGGCACATTATTTGAAAGACAATATTAATGTGGAATATGTTTCAGAAATGTACCTTGCCTTGGATAATGCGGATGGCTTGATTATCATCACTGAATGGCATGAATTTGAGGCGCCAGACTTTGATGCGATTAAGAATAAACTAAAAACACCGGTTATTTTTGACGGCAGAAATCTATATAATCCGGCTCGGGTGAAAGAAATGGGATTTAGTTATTATTGTATTGGCATAAAAACAGTTTAATTTATAGGAATACTTTATAAACTTTTGACTTTACAAACTTTATAAGCTAAGTTATGCGTGTATTATTTTTTAACTATGAATATCCGCCGCTGGGTGGAGGAGCGGCGAATGCTACTACTTATATTTTGCGTGAATTTGCAAAAATTACTGATTTACAAATTGATTTAGTTACATCCTCTGTTGATGCAAAATATCATTTGGAAAAAATTGGTGATCAGATTAACATTCATCGATTGCCGATTGGCAAGAATGAAGCTAATTTGCATTTTCAATCACAAAAAGATTTGTTGGTTTACTCCTGGAGAGCCTATTTTTTTTCCAAAAAATTAATCAAACGAAATAAATATGATTTGACGCATTCCTTTTTTTCTGTGCCGTGCGGATTTTTATCTTTGATACTAAAATATAAATTCGACTTGCCGTATATTGTTTCTTTGCGCGGTTCAGATGTGCCGGGCTATAGCGATCGCTTTGGGAAGGTTTATGGAATTTTGACGCCTATAATAAAACATATTTGGACAAAAGCTGGCGCTGTTGTTTCCAATAGCAACGGACTTAGAGAATTGGCATTGCGAGCAAAACCGGATCAAAAAATAGATATTATTTACAATGGCATTGATATAAATGATTTCAAGCCGAATCAGAGCTTGAAATCCCAAGATAAATTTATCATTACACTGGGCGCCTCCAGGATAACGGCGCGCAAAGGAATAAAATATTTGATTGTGGCAATTTCTAAATTAGTTCAGTCGCATCCGAATATATTGTTGAAAATAATGGGAGAAGGCAACGATAAAAAGAATCTTAGTGTTTTGGTTTCTGGACTGAAGCTTGACCAGAATGTCCAGTTTCTGGGGCGCATTCCTCGGGAAAAAACAACTGCCTATTATCAGGAGGCCAATATATTTGTTTTGCCATCTCTCAATGAGGGTATGAGCAACGCGATGCTGGAAGCGATGGCATGCGGTCTGCCGCTCATAGCTACGGATACGGGCGGAACCAAGGAACTTTTGACTGACGGACAGAACGGATTGATTGTCAAAATGGAAAATAGTGCTGACCTGGCAGAAAAAATTGAAAAATTAATTTCAGACGAATCACTTCGTGAAAAAATGGGACAGGAAAGCCGCCAACGGGCAGAGAAATTGAACTGGACCAATATTGCGGAGCAATATTATAATTTGTATAAAAAAATTAACTTAGATAGATGAAAAAAAAGGCACTAAAGTTTTTAGTTAAGTTATTGATCAGTTTTGGTTTTTTAGCTTGGATTATTTTTCGAGTCAACTGGCAAGAAGTGTGGGCATTGCTTAGAAAAATAGAGCCTAAATTTATCGTTGCTTATTTTGTTGTGCTGATTGCTGGTATTGCAGTTTCTGCTTATAAATGGAAAAAATTAGCAGAGTTTAAAAAAATAAATTTGTCTTTTGTGGATTCTTTTAAATTATATTTAACGGGAACTTTTGTTAATAATTTTATGCCATCTTTTATCGGGGGTGACACATATCGAGCCTATCAAATTGGAAAAAAAGATAAAAAATATCCAGAGGCGGCATCTTCAGTTGTGATGGATAGATTGACCGGTCTTTTTGACGCTATGATTTTGTCATTGATCTTTTCTCTGGGCAACTTTAAAACCATAAGTCAAAACCATATTCTGGTAGTATTAAATCTGATTATTTTAGTCAGTGTTATTTTAGTGATTTTATTTTTTATAACCAGGCGAGCTGTGATTTGGAAAAAATTTGCGACGCATAAGTCAAAAGTTACTAAATATATTCCGGAAAGCTTTTTGAAATTTATCTCCGAGTTGACGCATTATCACAATAGCACGAGTGTTTTGTTGCAGGCCGTGTTGTGGTCATTCGCATTCGGCCTAATTGGATTGGCGGCGACAAATTATGTCCTTTTTTTAGCCTTGGGTGTAAAAATAAACCCACTGGATTATCTGTCGGTTATTTTCTTAATCAGCTTTATTTCTTCAATCCCAATTAGCATCAATAATATTGGAATAAAAGAGTGGGCGTATATAACTTTTTTTGGATTTTTTGGCGTGGGAACTTCAGTTGTAATAACCGTTGCCATCCTTAGCCGGTTTTTGCAAATGCTTCTGAGTTTCTTGGCATTCCCAGTGTATTTGAGGGGCAGAAAATAAATCCTTGTGGATGCTGGATTTTGGGATGGGCAATAATTGATGTCGTTGCGATGCGTAGTTACTAGTTCGCTTTGAGTATCCTAATGTAATTAGTAGGATGTTCGTCGATTTCTAATTTCCAGAGCGAATTGGAATTATTATAGTATGGCGCAGCTTTAATACCGGTCGGTTTATTTTCCCATTTAATATGGCTTTTCAAATAGCGTATCCGGCCTCGATTGGTTAGGACAAAATAATCAATTGAATATTTGCCGGTCTCCATAATATAGTCAGTTATGCATTTGCCAATAAAGAATTCACACACGCCATGATAATCGGTCCAAATAGTGATGTTCTTGGCATCGGGCAGGGTATTGAGATATTCCGCGGCCTCATAACCGCCATAGCCCCAAGCACTGCTAATGAGATTATTCTTAGGGAGAACAAAATTGGTGTAATTAAAATAGAAAGGACGGATTAGAAACAGACTGATTAGGGAAAAAGTAATGATGATGGAAGTTATGATTATATTGAAGATGAGATTGCTCTTGATGAAAGATAATTTTTCTTTCAAAAAAGATTTGCTTCTCCAAAGTCCGATGGCCGCCAGAAATGCAATTGTTGGATAGAGCATAATGAGATAGCGCGGAATAGCAAGGACATCAAAAAAGATCAAAGCGGATAGATATAATAATATGAGAGTTAGTAGTGATAGAATTTCAAATTCCCATTCACGCCGACTTTCTTTCATAAAAAGCTGTTGACCTAATAATATTAGAAATAGAAGAAGTGTTATGGGTGTCAGAGAAAAAACAAGAGGATTGGCCTGCAGTAAAAACATTTCCAATAATGTCGGGTAGGGTCCGTAGAGGTCGGGATTACTTGTCGGATCTTTCAAGTCGAAGGGTATCCTTTCAAAAAGATTCCAATCGGGATAAAAAAATCTACCTAGCATTAATGTGGTAAATAGGATAAGAATGAAAAAAGAAATTATTTTTTTTGCGAATTCAAGATATCTCCCTTTGTTTGAGAATGATTGGATCAGGAATAGAACCTTGCCTTTTAATAACAGAATATCTGTGAAAATAAAAATTAGTGCCAGAACTGAAATTAGACAGAGCGGTTCGCTGCCTCCTCCGGAAAAAATGACTTGCAAAATGGAGGGATTGAGCCAAATGGCTGGCAGGAAAATGGAAAGGAAAATGATTGTAATAAAAATAATATAACTCAGTGAATATAGATTTTTTCGGATTATTTTTAGAGCTGTGATGCGGTTATGCGCAGGGATTACTTTAAAGACAATCCAAAGCGTAAGCGTGAGAATAAAAAAAGGAATCAGGATGCTGGAAACATATTTTGCCAGAAGGGACATCGCCAGAAAAAAACTGGAAAGAAATATGTATTTGCGCTCCGGATGTTTCAGCAGTGCCAAATATGACAAGATTGCCGCTAAGCTGAATGACCAAAGCAACGCGTCAGGATTGACGATTTGCGAGATGCCAATCAAAATGGGGGAAAGCGCGATGAGGATGGTGCTCCAAATGGCAATCCATTCGTTTCCCGCAACTTTTTTAATGATCCAGAATAGGTAGAAAAGAAGCAGTCCGTTGAAAATCAGAATAGGAAGGCGGAAGGCCAGATTTATTCTTTCAGTCTTGGAAGTGTCGAATGTTTTGAGATCAGCATCAATCCGAATCATCCGGTCAGCCGGATTTTTTTCAAATAGCAGGCCGATGCCGGAAATCATAGCAATGGTTATGCCGGGCTTATCATTGATAAGTGTTTTCTTCAGTTTGAAATTTTCAATAGCGTTCCAATATTGCGGCACTCTTTCATCTGTCCAATAATGCTCGTCAGCGGTGATAAATTTTGTCAGATGAATCGAACCGAAAATAAAAAATAGGGCGACTGTCGCGACGAGTAACAATTTTACAATAAGAGTTTCCTCCTTTTTAGTTGAATGCATAAGTTATTTTTGTAGCTTGATAATTTTCACATAATTATTGGATCTTCCGGCTATTTCGATCTTTTTGGCAAAATCATCGCTAAGATATGTTTTTTCAATGGTCAGTCCGGTCAATTCTATCTTACCTCCAATTTTAGTAGTGCGGCTCTGGCGACCGGAAGATATGACTAAATAATCGATGTTGTTTGCAGTAAAAGTTTTTTGAGAAAGATTGGTTCTGCAATTCCCGACAAAAAATACGCACACGCCTTGCTTGTCGGTCCAGATAGTTAATTTCTCAGCATTGGGCAGGGAATTTAAATATTCCGCAGCCTCATAGCTGCCTTCGCCCATATCTTTGATGTCTAGATAATATTTTTCCGGAAGCAAAGCTGAGGCATAGCCCATATAGAACGGCTTAGTCTGCCAAAGGGAGGCGATTAGGATAATTATGAAGCCTGAGAAAAATAGTGCTTGCTTGATGAATGTTTTTTGCTCAGAATCGTTTTTGTGCAGAATCAGAAGTTTAAACAATTCATTGCACGCAATTCCGGCAATTATGAATGCGATTGGAAAGATGACTATTTGGTAGCGGATTATGGAGGCGACATGCGAGGCTACCGATCCCAAATAGTAGGCTAGAATGAAAAGCATCAGATAGAAGGCCGTTAAGATATTTTGTCGAGGGAGGACAGATTTCTTTTTCAGACTCAATGATAGAAAGATGATGATAGAAGAGATAGCTATAATTGAAATTCCGAAAACCATCGGGTAAAGATTAGTCAGAAAAAAACCTAGGACAGTGCTGCTGGAAAAAGATGATTTTGGGGAAGCCAGGATGCTTTCGAAATCGAAATAGCGCATATTTAGATAGACATTGAGTATGGTCGCCAGGACAGACAGAATGAAAAGACTGGTTATAATAAGAAAAATAGCTCGTCTGAATTTTACAAAAAAATTAGCCACCGCACTCATTAGGAAGCTTTTGAAAATCAGCATATCAGCAACAATAAAGCTTAGCAACCCTGCAAAAAACGGCCAGATCGGTTCAAAAGCTTGGCTATAAATGGTTCCAAGCAGGATGCGGTCAGGTTTTTCCCAAACTGCCGGATAAAAGGTATAGAAAATTGCAAAAGAAAGCACAATTAGCAAGCCATAATCAATCAGATGCTTTTTAAAATAGGCGTAGAAAGTTTCTTTGGAATATTTCTCGTAATTGAAAATATATTCGGCAAAAATCAACATCAGGAAAAATAGATATAATATATTGGCGGTGTATTTGGTGAGAATTCCAAGGCCCAGAAAGAGAGCAGTTAAAAATAATGTTGATTTGCGAAGATTTTTCAGATAGAGCAGATAGGATGTGATGGCTAGTGACACAAAAATCCATAGAATTGAATCGGGGTTTATTATGCGAGCATTGCCGATTATGATCGGAGAAAGACCAATAAAAGCGATTGCTAAAAGCGCGCTGACTTGCCCGATTAGTTTTTTGAGAAGGATAAATATGATCGGTAGCATCAAAACAACGAAAAGCCAGATGGGGAAACGGAAGGCGTAATTGAATTTTACGATGGCATTTTCCGAAAGGATTTTATTATTGACCCAAGGCATATTTTTGAAACTTTTCGGATTTTCTTCAGATAGAAGTCCAGCACCGGATATGACTGCTATTGTGAGTCCAGGCTTATCGCTCACTCTAGCATTATACCAATCTTTTTCACCTACATTTTTCCAGAAATCCGGTATTCTGTCGAAAGTCCAAAGTGGCTCATCAACGACAGCTATTTTGCCTAGATTGTAATTGCCAAACCATAGCGATACGGACATTATGGCAAAAATTGCCAATATGATGGCAAATGTTTTTCCGCCTTCTTTTTTCTTGTCAATCTCAACGATTGATTCGTCGCTTTTTAGTCCTGTAATAACGGTGAATATTATCAGACATAGGAGATAGAACGCGCTGGCTATGCCGATGTATGGCGTGAGCCCGGTTGTTTCTTGCAGGCCATAGATAAAAATTATTTCGGTCGGGATATATAGGATTAGGATTTTTTTCAGAAGTTCTGTAAAATTAAATTTGTTTTGCTGCAATAAATAAGATCCAATTCCAATGACTGATATCGACAAATAAATAAAATAGAAAAGGTTGCAATCAACTGAATTGTTGAAAAGTTGAAAAATGTTTTCTTGCGCGGACAAAAACAAAAGAGAGTTGAGTGCTAATATAGCCGATAGGAACAGCATTAGCAGGTTTATTTTATTGCCTAAAAAACTTCTTAGTAGATTAGTCATGCCGGTTGATTTCTTATTGATTATGCAATATAATAGAAAAAACTTCTAGTACAGATAGTTTACTATAAATTGAATAAAAAATAAAGTGTTTAATCATCTCAAAAAATATGGATTTATCTACCTGATCGTGCTGATTTTTGTCGCGGGGGCTTTTCTGAGAGCTTATCATTTTTCCGATTGGCTGCATTTCGAGCTTGATCAATCGCGCGACGCTAAGGTTATTGATTTGGCCGTTGATTATGGCATCGGCAATCTGCCTCTCCTGGGTCCCAAGGCTGCCGGCTCATTCTTGCGGCTTGGACCAATTTTCTATTATTTTGAATATCTCGGCGCAAAAATTTTTGGAGGCACGCCGGCAGCGATGGCCAGTTTCAATTTGATTTTTTCTATCTTAGCAATCCCGCTTTTCTATCTATTTGTCCGCAGATTTTTTAGCAGAAGAATTTCCGTGGCGTTGCTTTCTATTTTTTCCATATCACTCTTTTTGATATTATATTCTCGTTTCGCCTGGAATCCGAATAGTTTGCCATTTTTCATCTTGCTCACTTTCTATGCGCTCCTGCGCATGGTTGATGCGGGAGAAAATAAAAAAGGCAGATGGGTCATCGTTGCCTCTGCTGCGCTGGCAATCACCACGCAGTTGCATTTCGTGGCTTTTTTAGCGATCCCGATTGTTGTGATAATTTTTCTTTTGCTGAAACGCCAGAAATTGAAATTTATCCACTGGATGGCGGCAATATTGATATTCATTTTTTTCTATATCCCGCCTATCATCAATGACATCAAGACTGGCGGGGCAAATATCAAAGAATTTAAAAAGGCCTTTATTGAGAAATCTGACCCAGATGGCAATAGCCTAGTGGAGAAAATAATACGAAATTATACTGAGAATGCTGTGGGCTATTTCTTGATTGCAACCAGCAGCCAAAAGGCGGAATTACCCAAACTTGATCAGAAAGGAAGATCTTTTGAGTTTAAATGCAACAAGGAATGCAAAGAAAATGCCTATCTTGGGACTGTGGCGCTAGCATTTTTTACATTAGGCATTTTAATGCTAGTGTTGAATCTGGCGGTCTTTTTAAAAACCAAGGCCTGCAGAAAAAAAGATTTCATTATGCTGGTATCTTTGTGGTTTGGCGTGTCTTTCGTCGTTTTTACGCCAATTGCATATGATTTTGCGCCAAGATTCTTTCTAATTATAGCTGCCTTACCTTTTATTTTTCTGGGATTTGTATTTAATTTAGTGGAAAATCTAATAACCAATAAAAAAGTTCTTTGGATATTTTTTAGCATATTACTTTTTGCTATTGCATGGTCTAACTTGTCAGCCGTCAAAGACAGATTTTATCAAATGAGCCGAGCCCCGTATCAAAATATTGAAGCAGAATCAGACCCGATTCTCAAAGAAGATTATCGCATAACGCTTGAACAGCAATATATCATCACGGACTATATGGAAACTATATATCAAGAAAATAATTATCCTGTCTATGTAAATAGCGAATCTTTTTATCGTCGAGCATTCATATATCACTTGAAGCAGCGGAATATTCCGAGTGATGATTTTCGCAATAATCAGATTAGCAAGATGGTGTATAATAATGGAAACTATTTTCTGATTCATCCAATAAATTCCAATTTAAATTCGAGAACTGAGAAATATTTGGAAAATTATCAAATAGTGGAACAAAGGTCTTTTGGCACTCTTGTTGCTATTCGCCTAACACCGAAAGGGTCTGCTATAAATGCTCGGGAACAGAAATTTGGATCTGAAAAAAAAGACCAAAGTGCGTTTGGCGTGCCAGTGCGCTGCCGCTGGAATGAAATTTTTTCCGAATGCAATCCGGATGAGCCGGAAGAAGGAGAATAATAATTATTTTTTTAAAAAAGATGTTAAATAAAAAAAACTTTTTTGCCATCCTATTTTTAATTGTTTTATTGGGTAGTTTCTTGCGCATATACAGATTGGGCGAAGTTTCTTTCGTGGCCGATGAATTTTTGGATGTGAACGCAAGTTATGGATATTTTAAGACCGGAGTTTGGCACGCTTGGGATTTTAATCTTGGAACTCCGGTTGAGAGAATAAATGATCCAAGTGATGAGCGGGCGTGGGGCTATCGTTGGCAAATAGCTCAGCTGTTTAGATTTTTTTCGCCGACCGAAACCACTGCGCGCGCTGTGAGCGTATTTTGGGGAATAGTATCAATGGGTGCGATATATTTGGTGGCAACTAGTTTTACTAAAAAACGCGCTGTCGGCCTTTTGAGCGCGATTTTATTTGCTTTGAGCATTTCCGGAATTATTATGGATCGCCATGTCAGGATGTATGCGATGTTTTTTCCAATCTTCCTGCTTTTTTCTTGGTCGGTATTTAAATTTTTAGAAGGCAAATATGAGGGCAATATCGCCTGGATAAAGAAAACTAATATTCAATATGGTTTGAATCCTGTGTATGTTATTCCGATGGCTGCGCTGGGTCTGTTGAGTTTCCATCTGCATCAACTGACAGCCAACATCGCTATCATCGTGCTGGCGTATGTAACAGTGAGGGCGGTGAGCACATATCGAAAAAGAAAGTCTTTTTGGAACAAATATTCTGCCATATTGGCGTCGGCTGCGGCAGGTTTTGTTTTGGCTGAAATTTTTGCAAAGCAATTCATGGATCAATTCTTGGGAACCCTGACTTTTTTCACGACTCATACCAGCTATCTGGACATAGTTTTGCGCGATTATAGCAATGTTTTTATTGCTGCCGCCTTTATACTGCTAGGCATATATTATCTAGCCAAAACGCGCTTTTTAGGCAAGGAGGCCTTGTGGCTTTCATTTTCGTTTATGTTGCCGTTATTTTTCGCGATTTTTATGTGGCGCAGAAATGTGGGTGAACAATATATATATTTCATCCAATCTTTCGAAATGATTTTGATTGCAACCGGAATTTATTCAGTGGCGATCTTTTTTCAGGACAGTCTGTTGAAATATAAAAAGAAACCGTTTTACATCACGATTATTCTCGCTATGCTGGTATTGCCGAATTATGGCTATTTCTTCGAAGAGAACAATATTTACCGCCAAACATCTCGCTCAGAAAATCCGAATTATCGCAGCGTCTTTGTTTATTTCAAAAAGCACAAAGCATCAAAGGATGTTTTAATCACCCGCGATTTTCGCAACTATTATTGGAGCGGAGAAAAAGTGAAGACCTATGACTTCGGCGGTGAGTTGTCAAAGAATAAATTTAGTTTGGAAGAGTTGCAAGAAATTATGCAGAAAAATCCGTCCGGCTGGTTTATTTATTCAGATAATGACAAGGATTATATTTCTGAAGCTGTGCAGAAATATGTCGAACAAAATTTAGAGAAGCTGAATGTGATTGCCGTGCGCGGCAGCATCAGTGTGTATCGCTGGGGCAATTAGGCGCCGGGCTCATTGCCGGAAAGTTCTTCGGCCACTTCTTCTTTTTTTCTCTTTTTCACCATGGACATGAAATATCCAACATCCTCTTTGGTAAGTCCTTTTGTGGCATAAAGAATAAGAATATAGATTGCAAAAACTATAAGGGCGGTCACAATGAACATATATTTTCCGGATGGCAAAATGATTGTCAACAGATAGGCGATTATGCCCGCGAAAAATACTTTAAGAAATTCAACGATTCGAATACCGGCATTGAAGTCTTTTTTAATAAAATATAACATTGCCAGCATGATGATGAAAGAAGTTATGGTTGTGGCATAAGCAGAGCCTAGGATGCCCATTTTTTGGATAAAAAAATAATTTAAAACCGTATTAATACCGAGCCCCAAAGCGGAAATTGCCATGGCCGTTTTGGTTTTAGCGGCGCCGTTCATCGCGAAACTCAGGACATAAAAAATTGTCAGGAATCCAACGCCATAAACTAAGACTGACATTGGGACTGCGCCGGCTAAATATTTTTTGCCATATAGCAATTGAAGTATTTGCTGGGAATATGCCGACATCAAAACAATCATTGGCACCAAAAGTATGAGCATAATGCGCAAGGCGTTATCGATGATGCTTTTGGCATTTTTGAGCTTGTTATTGGTGCTAGCCTTGGAAACCATTGGCAAGAGAAAAATTGTCATCGAATAAAAAATATAGTAGGGGATGCGTCCGACGGTCAGAGAGGCATTATAAACTCCTGTTAAAACATCATCATGTAAAAGTGCTTTGACCATATATAAATCAATGCTAATGAGCAACTCATATGCCAAGAAGAAAACAACAACTTGCCAGCCGTAATTAACTAATTTTCGCCAGTCAAAATTAAATTCAAGTGACTTATCGGCTCTTTGAATTGAATGGCGAAGCTCCTTGTCAATCTTTAATTTATCGATCAGGTACGCAATTACAAAAACAGAAAACGGAGCGATAACATAGCCGGAAATTGAGCCCTTGAGGCCGAAAATTAAGGCCAGACCGACGACAAAGCCAATGCGCAGGATTGATCGAACAGTTTTCAGGGTAGCTTGCGTGTTGAAGTTATGCAGTCCAGTGTAATATGAAAAATAGAAAGAAGCGGCGGCGAAAGCAGGTATAATTAAAGTGGAAAAACGGAAAAGAGGCGCAAGCGTTGGATCACCTAAGGCTCTGGATATCAGTCCGGATGAAAAATAGAAAATTAGAGTAATAACTCCGATTATTGCTGTTTGCAGGGTTATAGCTTGGTTTTTTATCTTTAAAACCATTCTGGGATTGGTTTCAAAAACTTCGCTGATATATTTGGCCATAGCTGTCGGTATTCCATTGCCGATGAGCACGATAACCATAGTTGTCAGCGTTACCACCAGGCCATAGCGGCCATAATCAGCCGGTCCAAGGATGCGACCCAAAATCGAGTGAATAATAAATCCGGAGAGATTGAAAAATATTTCCGAGACGGTCACCCAAAGAGCGGATTTAGCAATATTTGATTTCATGATTATTAGTTACCTGCCTACCGGCAGGCAGGCGAGTTACTGATTACTAGTTACTACATATCTAATTTCTTCAAAGACAATGTTCTTATCTTGATCAGCATTGATTGTTTGCATACCCCACTTTTCAATATTATCTCTAAAGAGATTGGTTTTAGTTCGTAAATAATCCAAGCCTTGTTCTGGTTTTCTTTCTCTTTCCATAATTTGCCTCGGCCTGATATCCATAAAAAAAGCGATATCTGGATGGATGATAAATTTTTCACAAGGCAGAGTTTCGTTTTTGTGAGATAAATATTTTATATTTATAATCGAATCATAGAAATAGCGGTCCGATAAAATATAGTCATAGCCAGTGTTACTTAACTTGCCGCGTAACAACTTAAAACGCCAAATGTCAATCAGTAGAAAAATTCGGCGCAGGATGATTTGCAAACAATTGGCTTGGGTTACTCCGGCATTTTTGCTTTTTGGAGCAGATTTGATATGGCACAGCCCTTTGATTTTGCAAATCAAGCAATATTTCTTCTTAAAGCCCATCAGCTTAGCAGCTAGTCCAAACTCAATGGCGTGAAAATAAAAAACCCGCTTTCCTTGCGATTCCAAATATTTCTGTAATAGTTTAACCTGAGTTGACTTGCCTGAGCCGTCAACTCCGGAAATGGTGATTAGTTTCATAAATGATATTAGTCGTTGTTAGATTCTTGAAAACTTGTTATAATTAGAGTAAATAATCACCTCTATAGAATACCAAAAATCGGCATAATATACAAATACAGGCCATACATCCGCCGCGGCGGACCAAACCATCGCTGCGAGGGCATCGCATAGCTGCACATTGTGAAATAAAATTCCTTCTTTTTATATAGGGGTAATAAGGTGTTTTTTATTTATATGCGGTGCGGTTGTTATGGTCTTTGAGCTTGTTGGCTCAAGAGTATTGGGGCCATACTTTGGAACATCCATCTTTGTTTGGACGGGCCTGATTGGCGTTATTCTAGGAAGTCTCAGTCTGGGCTATTATCTTGGCGGTAAAATGGCTGATAAAAAAGCGAACGCTAATCTGCTGGCCGTAATTATTTTCTTATCCGCTGTTTCTATCGGACTAACACTCTTCATCAAAGATTTTTTACTTATTTTTTTACAAACTAACATTTCAGATATACGAATGTCATCTATTCTTGCTTGTTTGATATTATTTTCACCAGCAAGTATTTTATTGGGCATAGTTTCTCCTTATGCTGTGAAGCTTAGATTGAGCAGTTTGAATACCTCAGGATCAATAGTTGGTAATCTTTATGCGGTTTCAACGGCTGGCAGCATATTCGGCACATTTTTGTCTGGATTTTATCTTATTCCGAGCTATGGCACGAATAAGTTGTTGATTATTCTAGCAACGACATTGATCGTTATTTCGTTATTAATTTCTGCAAAGCAGCTTGTTAAAATCAGGCTATCAATTTTTGTAGCCATGATACTTAGTTGGCTTGTACTCAATAGACTGACTTATTCAAATGAAAAAAATGGAGTGGTTGATATTGATACGGCCTATAATCGCGTCTGGATTTATAGTCATATCGATCCAAAGACAAATAAGATAGTTAGGCTGATGGGAATTAATAATGAAAACCATTCATCAATGTTTTTAGATAGTGATGAACTGGTTAATGATTATACTAAATACTATCATTTGGCGAAACATTTTAACCCCGAGTTTAAAAAACACTGATGCTAGGCGGCGCTGGATATTCATATCCCAAAAATTTTTTGCTTAAATATCCTGAAGCGAAAATGGACATAGTTGAAATTGATCCAATGGTGACTGAGCTTGCAAAAAAATATTTCAAACTGACAGATGATTCTAGGTTGACTATCTATCATGAAGATGGCAGGGTCTATTTGAACAAAACACAAGAAAGATATGATGTAATTTTCGGCGATGCTTTCAGTTCCCGTTATTCTTTGCCATATCAGCTAACAACAAGGGAGGCTGTTCAAAAAAAATATGACATACTCAATAACGGTGGGGTTGTTATTTTGAACATCATTTCGGCAATTGAGGGAGAGAAAGGCAAATTTTTGAGAGCAGAATATGCGACATACAAAAATATATTTCCAGAAGTCTATTTGTTTCCAGTGACGGATAAAAAAGATGCAAGCAGGGTGCAAAATTTAATACTAGTCGCCATAAAATCTAAAAAAGACCCAAGCGTTATCAGTGTTGATCAAGAATTAAATGAATTTTTACAACACTTATGGAGAAAAAAAATTAGTACAGATGTACCAATTCTAACTGACGACTATGTCCCAGTAGATTATTACATGAGTAAGGTAAGCTAGAAAGATCTATTTTTTGATTTCTTGATTATATTTGTATTGATTAAACAAAAAAGGCCACGGAAACTCTCGGAATGAGAGTGGTGACCTTTGGGCAGGCGAAAGAACGGTAGATGTTAGATGGGGGAAAGGCTCTTAATGTGTCGGATGCGATGAAATATTTTTCCGCATACACAGGTAGCAAAGACATACCCTTTTTCCGGGAGTAAGTCAAAATCTTTTTTGCTGACGATCACTTCATACTCTTGGTCACTTATTTCAATACATATTAAACCTGTTTGAGCAAAGACAGATTTAATTTTCTTGTCAATTATCCTACATAGAAATTCTTCTTTTTCTGAGTAAAATCGGGAAGTGCGGAATAATATCCACCAGAAAATTACTATCAAGACCGTCATAACTAAAAGTAAAATGCAATTAATCCTTCCCACGGGCCAATCATGCCACATTGCTTTAGTCATATTGATGATGTCTTGAACAAAAGAAATCATGATCAGCCTCCTTGTTGTTAAGGTTCTGGGTTTAGGTTTAATACATTAAAACGGCCACCGGCTGCATTTTGGCGACAGCTTTCACAATTTTGTTTTCCTCCATGCCAGTAATCACTTCTTCCACATCTTTGTAGTAGGCGCTGTCTTGCATGACGACGCCTTTAGATTTGGCGTTGAAAAGTTTAACTTGCCTTGCTTTCATTTTATCAAAAAGCCCATCTTTGTCTTCCGGAATATCAGTTTCTGGATTTTTTCGACGACCAGTGCCGTGGCTGGCGGAAAAGAAAGTCGATGAATTTTCGTCTGTGGCGGCGCAGATATAGGCTGGGGTGCTCATAGAGGAGGGAATAAAAACCGGCTCGCCAGTCTGGGAGA
>CAZMNQ010000009.1:15773-17303 GCA_964567695.1 uncultured Bdellovibrionales bacterium | reverse complement strand
AAAACAAAACTATTTCTAACACTTGCAATGGTCATTTTCGGAATGGCTTTTTTTGTGACAATAACAAAGGCGGAGCAAATTGAAATTCCACAAAACCCAACTCTGGAACAAATCAAAGAAATCAATGCTAAACTTGCGGCGGACTCTGCAACGATGTCCACGGTTAATTCCGAGGTTGTCGTCGTCGCGACAGTAAATGTATATAGCGCGAAGATAGTTAATCAGAATGGTAATGCGTTTGATATATCGTTCGATCTTAATAATATGGAAGGCACACAGTCCGGCATTAAATATGCTATTGAGCTTACGAGGAACAAAGACAACCAATCTATTGATGAAACAGTATATCAAGATGTGATAAATCTCGGAGTGGATCAGACGATATCTAAACAATTTACATATACAGCTCCGTCATATCTATCCGGTGATTTTAATCTCGTTCTTTCTGTAAAAAATGAAAATGGCCTGCCTCTCTCCAATGTCTCTTTGGGTAGCATAACTTTGAAAGGTACAAATGAATATCTGGAAATAATTGCAAATTCTTGTGCAATCAAAGATGGAGGCGCGGATATGCAGATTTCTTGCGACATCAAGAATCATTACAAAATTGCTCAAACATTCACTCCATATTTTGAAACCTATTTGCGCGGAGTGTTTGGAAAAGTGGTATCGAGTGCTCAAGATGCGCAACAAAGCGTCTCGATAAATCCAGATAAGCAAAAAACCATCAGTCTTGCGCTTGCAAAACAATCGCAGCCGCAGGAATATGCGGTTGTTCTGGGGCTTAAAGATGTCAGTGGTAATATTGTGTCCAATCAATACATTTTTTCGGAATCTGTTGCGGGTCAAACGGCTACGATCCAAAACATCAAGCTGGACAAGGATTATTACCAAAAAGGGGAAACAGCCAAACTCTCTCTGTTTTTTGATGGTTCCGGTGGTGTTTCTTCAATGCTTAGCCTATCAATCAAAAACAAAGAAGACGGGGACTGTGTAACTGAATTCAAACAGCAATTGAATTTAAACAAATCGGATAATTATTTCGAACTTCCAATTGTGGCAGATTGTAAAGATCCGCACATTCAAGCGGCAATCCAAGATTCAAATGGAAATGTATTGGATCAGCAAGATTTGAGTGTTGAAAGCCAGAATATTCCAAAACTAAGCCAAGCTCAAACAAGCCAGCCAAATAATATTTTGAAATATGGCATTATTTTGGTTCTTATTCTTCTAATTACTTCTCTTCTTATTATTGTTTTCAAGAAAAGAAAAGGCGTGTCGGTCATAATATTTTTCATATTGGCCGGCGGGATTTTCTTGTCGAGCGGGGTGGGGGTGAAGGCGAACACAATGTATGTGACTGAAGCTGATCATCTCGTGGCTGATGTGCATGGCTGTAATAATAGTTCGCGTTTTAAAGTATGGTATGTCACAAGCCTCATTGGCGGCGTAGCTGAGTATTCCCCTGGAGATAGGGTCCATCTAAAAGTAGATACCTATGTGGAAACTAATGGATGCGCTTATTATTAT
>CAZMNQ010000009.1:0-15673 GCA_964567695.1 uncultured Bdellovibrionales bacterium | reverse complement strand
ATCTCCGACGATGCATAATGGAATCCTCACTGCCACTCCCAATCCATGTACTCTTGTGAATGGTCAGACTTCTTGTTCATCTACGATTTCATGGAACCCTGCCCAGGGCACGATATTAGAGCGGATCGATCAGACTTCTGGCACTGACACTTTTAATTTTGCGGCAACTGGAACCGTGGTTGACAATAATATACATGGATGTGGAATCTTATATAAGTTATTTAAGAGTTCGAGTGTACTAGCGGATTCTATTTTGGTTAAAACTCAGAATCCTGTTTCCACCTCTCCTGCATTAGGCACGCTTACCGCCCCCGACACCTGTACCGTTCCGGTCGGTAAAAGCACATGCGATCGGACGAAAGTCGGTATCGGGTGGACCAGCACAGGAGCGACCAATCTCAACCTTTCGTGGATTCCGACGACAATGAGTTTGCAAGGCGTTTCGAATCCATGGACGGTCATATCCGAGTGGGTCCCCGGCGTGACCATCTATTGGTTTCCGATTCCCTATCCATCTGCAACTTTCTACCTCAAGAATGGCGCCACGCTACTCAAGTCCAAAACTGTCACGGCCGTCTGCCAATCGGGAAGTGTTTGGAATGGAAGTATTTGCGCGGCAATAACTTATTCTTGCACTGGCACAGTCCCAGCTAACGCCACCATGTTCACCAATGACAATGTAAATCTCTTAGAAAATACACCATATACATATTGGTCTATTGACACTGGAACCAGATGCCAATATTCCTGCAACGGTGGATATAATTGGAACGGATCGACTTGTGCGGTAGCGGCACCATTAAGTTGTAATGCAAACACAACTTTATCTTGCGTTCTGCCATTAACTTTGTCAGGCAGTTCAGCGGGCACCTGCAGTCCCAGCTATAACGGTTCGTGTGATTATACATGTATGAATGGAACATGGGCTAAGAATTCAAATTCATGCTTTGCTAATTGTACACTTCCTGTTTGCGGAGCCGCATCGACAATTTGCATTGGAACTACTTGTACGGATTGTTCCGGATTAACTACGGGTACAAAAAATTGTTCCGGCTGGAAAGAAGTGAGTCCAAATTAAAAAGAACAAACTTTCAGAAAAATCCTTTCGCTTATAATTCGCGGAAGGATTTTTTGTTTGTGAAGATCCTTCGACAGGCTCAGGATGATTCTGCAAAACAGAATCAGTTATCCACCCCGTAAAATCTCGAGGCAAGATTACGGGGCAGGCAGGCTAAGATGTAAAAGTTATCCACAGAGGCAGACTTGACAGTGATAACAAGAGTGATAGAATATCATTATGAACCCCGACACCAACTTTTGATGTAGCTAGTAATGCCCCAATATCTAGTGTTTAATAATATCAAAATTTGGTGTGGGGGTGAAGTTGCGGCCGCATTCTTCATACTAAATATTTAATAACTGATGCTTGAGGCATCAGTCCAAAACAAAATGGAACAAATACAAAATGCACAACAAAACGCGCCAGTCCAAGAGAAAGTCTTTTCGCAAATGGTGAAGGCGGGAAGCAAAACCTATTTCTTCGATGTGAAGAAAGCGAGCAATGGAACCAACTATTTAACCGTTGCCGAGTCATACAAAAAACCCACCGGTGAAAAAGTTATTAATCGCCTATTGATTTTCAAAGATCATTTCCCGGAATTTGCCGGTGCGTTGAATGAAGTGCAGAAATATTTGCAGTAGATGAAATTGAAGCGGACTATTTACATTAGTAAATAGTCTGCTTATCGTGTTAATCTAAATAAATAATATGGAAAATAAAAATCAAGAAAATAATAAAATAATCCTTTATAGTACCGAGGATGGAAAAACAGAAATCGAAGTAAATCTTGAAGGTGAGACAGTTTGGTTGTCGCAAAAGCAAATGTCCGAGTTATTTCAAAAAGATAGAAAAACTATTACTGAGCACATTCAAAATGTGTTTAAGGAGGGTGAATTAGAGGAAGATTCAGTATGCCGGAAATTCCAGCATACTGCTTCAGATGGGAAAAAATATAGCGTTAATTTTTATAACTTGGATGTAATCATTTCTGTGGGGTATCGCGTGAGTTCTTTACGAGGCACGCAATTTCGTATTTGGGCGACGCAAAAACTTAGGGAATATATAGTGAAGGGTTTTGCGATGGATGATGAGCGATTATCAAATGGCGGAGTGAAAAAGGATTTTTTTGAGGAATGGTTGGTGAGAGTCAGAAAAATCAGGGCATCAGAGAAAAATCTTTATGAAAAAGTAAAAGATATTTTTGCGACTAGTGTCGATTATAATCCCAAAACAGATTTCACTAAAGAATTTTATGCGACAATGCAAAACAAATTCCACTATGCGATTACTGGACAAACAGCAGCTGAATTGGTCGTGAATAGAATTGACAGTCAGAAAGAAAACTTGGGACTGACAAATTTTGAAAATAAAACGGTAACGCGAAAAGAAGCTGAGGTAGCCAAAAATTATATGTTGGAAACAGAGCTTCGTCAACTCTATCTTCTAGTGGAGCAATTTTTATCTTTCGCTGAATTTCAAATAGAGAGAAAAAGGCAAATGCATATGAAAGACTGGGTTGAATATTTGCACGAAATGCTCAAAGCTAATAAGGTTGATATACTAATGGGCAAAGGAAATGTTTCACACGGAGCCATGGAAGAAAAAGTAAAACAAGAATTGCAAAGATTCTTAAATCAGAAACATTTGGAATAATAAGATGTTAAAATAAAAAAATGCTGGAAAAAAACCTAGAAAAATATTTTAAATTCTCGCAATTTCGCGCGGGGCAAAAAGAAATCATTGAAAGCATTTTGCGCGGGGAAGATGTGGTGGCGCTGATGCCGACGGGCGGCGGCAAATCCTTGTGTTATCAATTGCCGGCCATTTTGAGTGAAAAAATCACGATTGTCATTTCACCGCTCATTGCTTTGATGAAAGATCAGGTTGACAGCTTGGCAGCGCGCGGAATTCCCGCTACTTTTATTAATAGTTCCTTGGATGCCAGAGAAATGGAACAACGCTTGGCTGATTTGCGGACGGGCAAAACCAAAATCCTCTATGTGGCGCCGGAGCGATTTGCCAGCATTGAGTTTCGCAATATTTTCGCGGATTTGGATATTTCTTTGTTTGCAGTGGATGAAGCGCATTGCGTGTCGCAGTGGGGGCATGATTTCCGGCCGGACTATTTAGAAATCGGCAAATATATCAAAACATTGAAAAGGCGCCCGAGCGTGGCAGCTTTCACGGCCACGGCGACGCCGGAAGTGGCGCAGGACATTATTGCGCGCTTGGATTTGCAAGACCCTAAAGTTTTTATCCGTGGTTTTGACCGGCCGAACATAAAATTTTTCGCGCAATGCGATTTGAAACCGACGCAACGATTGGAAGAAGTTTTGCGGATTGTAAAATCCTTGAAAGGTGCCGGATCCGGCATTGTCTATGCCATTTCCAGAAAAGAGACGGAAGCCATCGCCAAATATCTGAAAAAAAATGATATCACGGCGCGTGCCTATCATGCCGGTATGAGTGCGGGGGAGCGGGAAAAAATTCAGGATGATTTTATGGAAAATCGCTTCAAAGTGATTGTGGCGACCGTGGCGTTTGGAATGGGTGTGGACAAGGCTGACATTCGTTTTGTAATTCATTCCGGCATGCCGGGGAGTCTTGAAGGATATTATCAAGAAGCTGGGCGAGCCGGCCGTGATGGTGAACCGGCTTTTTGCGTTCTTTTGCATGGCAAGCAGGATGTGACGGCGCATAAATTTTTCATCCGCATTGATAAGCAAAATATGCTCGCCCAAGGCAAGAGTTATCAAGAAGTTAACAAAGTCCTGGATATCAAATACGCGCGCTTAGACGGGATTCTAGACTACGCCACAGCCAAACGATGTCGGCGCCGCATAATTTTGGAATATTTTAATGATCCGGACTTGGCGACGCAGCAGCAAAATTGCAAGGGTTGTGATGTGTGTTTGAATTGGAAAAATACTGAGCTGAAAAAAACTTCCAGAAGTGCTCCGCGAGAAATCAAGAGTCAAGATGATTTGAGCAACACAATTTTGGCTACAGTGGATTTGTATAAACAAGATTATCTGCCCGAGCAAATTGCTAAAATGCGCAGTCTGGGCATCAGTACGATTTTTAATCATCTGATTCTTTGGTATTTGGCGGGCGGGGAGCTGGTAATTGAAAAATTTGTAACCGCTGAAGAAGAACAGCAAATCCTGCAAGCCCTGCCCAACGCCGGCAGCGCGCATTTCCTGAGCGCCATCAAAAATCAACTACCGGGAAATATTAGTTACGAACAAATTCGAATGATTATCGCTAAAAGACAAAAAATGAAACTTTAAAAAATTTCACAATCACTTCGTTTTTTGATATAATAAAGTTGTTAACAAGAAATATGTTTTCCTATGTCCAACAAAGAATTTGTTCAAAAATTAGGCTTTTTACCTAAAAATAACGCAAACGGGGGTTTTTACAAAAAATTCTCTGCTTTTGATTATACTATCGAAGTTGACTTTGAAGCAGAAAGGTTTAATTTTGGATCCAAGATAAAATCAGACAGTGGAACAACTCTAAATTTTTCGCAAGAAGAAAACTGGGTAGTTTTGGAGTGCGTGAATCGGCTTATTGAAAAGGGATATAGGCCAGAAGACATAATCTTAGAAAAAATTTATCCCACTGGACACGGAACAAGTGGCAGACTTGATATTCTCGTAAAAAAAGACAGGAAAGCCTATTTAATGATCGAATGTAAAACATGGGGTGTTGAATATCAAAAAGCGCTCAAAAAAATGCAGAAAGACGGTGGTCAGCTTTTTACATATTTTCAACAAGACAGAGATGCGGAGTATCTCATGCTTTATGCCTCTGAATTTAATAATGGCGAGATAATTTTTGAGGGTGAAATAGTAAAAATTGAGGAACATTATAGAGAAGCTGGAAATGTAAAAGATTTATATGACCGTTGGAATAAGCTTTCAAAATCAAATGGAGTTTTCGATAATTGGGTAAATGCCTACGAGTTTCAGAATAAAGCATTAACAATAAATGATTTGAAAATCATCAAGCAAGAGGATAGTAGTTTTATTTTCAATCGTTTTTTAGAGATTCTTCGTCAAAATGTAGTGTCCGATAAGTCGAATGCTTTTAATAAAATTTTTACGCTTTTCTTGTGTAAAATAGTTGATGAAGATAGGGCAAAAAACGAACAGCTCCATTTTCAGTATCTGGAGGGAGAAGATGATAATATTTCTTTCCAAAAAAGACTTACAGATCTTTACAAAAGAGGTATGAGTGAACTCTTGGAAAAAGATGTTGTTGACATGGGAGACGAAGAGTTTAAAAAGAAATTTGGGGCAGTTGATGAAAAGTATAAATTAGAATTTTTAAAGATACTCACGGAGATAAGGCTTAAAAAGAATAACGAGTTTGCTTTCAAAGAAGTTTTCGACGATTTATCTTTTGATGAAAATGCAAAAGTAGTAAAACAAGTTGTAGAATTATTGCAAGAGTATCAAATTCGTTACAATAAAAAACATCAATACCTGGGTGATTTTTTCGAGCTCCTGCTGACTACTGGTCTAAAACAAGAATCAGGGCAATTTTTCACCCCTGTTCCAGTTGCAAAATACATCATTAAGAGCTTGCCTATAAGAGAAATTATCAGTGATAAAATCTCAAAAGGAAATCCAAATGATCTTATTCCATTTACGATTGATTATGCTGCTGGAAGCGGACACTTTCTTATTGAATCAATGGAAAGCATACAGAAAATAATAGATCTGATTGATGAAAGTACACTTAATCCACAATCTGCAAAGAAAATTAGTGGATGGAAAAAGAACCAATTTGAATGGGCTTTTGATTATGTGTACGGAATAGAAAAAGATTATCGCTTAGTTAAAACAGCAAAGGTTGGTTGTTATTTACATGGTGATGGGCTGGCAAAGGTAATCCATGGAGATGGACTTGGTACTTTTAATAAAACTCCTGAATTTCGTGGAAAACTAAAAGAAGTTGATAATGATTTTTCTCAAGATAACAAGCAATTTGATTTGGTCATATCAAATCCTCCTTATTCAGTTTCTGCGTTCAGAGGAAATTTAGATGAGGAAAACGCAAAAAAAGCTTTCGATCTTTTTGATCGTCTTACTGACCAAAGCTCTGAAATTGAGTGTCTTTTTGTTGAAAGGGCAAAGCAGCTTCTTAAAGATGGCGGTTTGACTGGAATTATTCTCCCATCCAGTATTTTAAGCAACGCGGGAATCTATACAAAAACAAGAGAAATTCTTTTTAAGTATTTTGAAATCATCGGTATTACCGAACTTGGTTCGGGAACTTTTATGGCAACAGGAACAAACACTGTTATTTTGTTTTTGAGAAAAAGGAATAATTATGAATGGGAAAATATAAAATCTTCAGTTGAGAAGTTTTTCCAAAACACCAATGATGTGACTGTGAATGGTATTGAAAATGTTTTCTCTAAATATGTAAAATATGTTTGGGGTGAAATAGAATTTGAAGATTATATAGGACTTTGTAAAAATACGATCAACAAAAATATAGAAAATCACGAACTATACAAAGAATATGAAAAGAAGTTGAAAATTGGAAGCAAGATTGATTTGCAAAAAACTATCGTTGAGAGAGAGCAAGAAAAACTCCTTTATTTTATTCTGGCGTATAACCAAAAAGTTGTTTTAACAAAATCAGGACAAAAGAAAGATAAAAAAAGGTTTCTTGGGTACGAGTTTAGCAATCGCAGGGGCTATGAAGGTATTCACCCCATACAAAGAGGAAAATCTATTGATGAGTGTACAAAAATGTATGATCAGGAAAACCAAGTAGACGAAACAAAAGCTAATTCTTATGTGTATAAGGCATTTTTAGGAAATAAAAATCAGAAAATACACAATTCACTCGAGAAGAATATCTTTGATGTAGCTCTTATCGACATGATGATTTTTGATAGAATTGATTTTGAAAAAAGCATTTCTTTGACTGTAAAAAAAAAGATAAAAATTGAGAGTAAATGGGATATTGTAAGGATAGAAGACATAAAGAAGGAAATTATAAATGGATCAACGCCATCGAAACAGAAGCACCTTTACTGGGATAAAGACGAGGTAAGATGGGTAACAATTCCTGATCTAAATAATAATTCTTTATATCTAAATAAAGCATCGCAATTCATTACACAAAAAGCTCTTGATGATAACTTGCTAAAAGTAGTTCCTGTAAATAGCGTGCTGTTATCTTGCACTGCAACTATTGGGAAGGTTTCTATAAATAAAGTCGAGCTAACAACGAATCAACAGATAAACGCCATTGTTTGTAACAGTAGGATTATCCCTGAATATCTTGCCATTTATTTAAAAACACAAAAAGAAAATCTAGAAAATTTAACCTCTAACTCTGGTGTTAAGCATATAAATCAGCAAATGCTTAATAATTTTAAAATCCCACTACCTTCAAAAAATATTCAAGACAGAATTGTGGATGAAATAAAAAAATTAGAGCAAGAAGAAAATAAGATTCAAAAAGAATTTAAAAATCTGAAAATCAGCATCAGTCGTTTATTGCCAAAAAATAACAATTTGGAGAAAGTTGAAAACATTGTTTCTCTGTTAAAGCGAGGTAAGTCTCCGCAATATGGAAATTCAAAAATTCAAATTATAAAATCAGGTCAAGCTAGAGGATATAAAAAATTTGATTTTTCTGAAAAGCACTTTGCAGATGAAAAATTTGTTTTAGACGAAAGAAAGCTTCAGAAGGGAGATATTTTGATTAACTCAACAGGTGTTGGCACAGCTGGAAGAATTACGATGTTTGATCTAGAGGGTGATTATGTTGTAGATAGTCACATAACAATTTTAAGATTAGATCGGACAAAAGCATTACCCGATTATATTTTGTATTATTTTTGCGATTTAGGTTTTAAAACTATTGAAGCCATGGCGCTTGGTCAAAGCGGGCAAATCGAGCTTTCTTTGGAAACCATAAAGAACATAAAAATTCCTTTACCTGTGATTCTAGAACAGCATAAGATAGTCGCAAAAATAGAAAAGATTGAAAAACAAAGAGATCTTTTAAAATCAAATATTCAGGAGATTTCTAAACAAAAAGAGGAAGTTTTGAAAAAATATTTGTAATAAAACGATTAACTATCTTGTGTGGTCTGGGTGGATGCCAGCCCTTTAACATCAAGAGAGGAGGACAACAAAATGGAAACGCCTTGCCATCAAGCATCGGAAATATGGATTTGTCTGCTTGTCGTTCTGGTTGTTATCGGGGTTGTCATCGGGGGTGTTTTTTGGTTGCGCAAACGAGCTAACGATGATTAGCAAATTATGTGATTTCACAACAAAACTGCCGGCAGATCATCGATCCGCTGGCAGTTTTCATTTCTGTGTTATGATAATAAAGTAATTATGCTTTTAATAAAATAAATATGAGCAATCAATCCTTGGGTTTTGCGATTTTTTTCTTGGTGGCGAATATCATATCTTTTATAGCAATGCTGTGGGACAAGATTCAATCAAGAAAACAAAAAGCCGAAAGAATTTCGGAAGGGATGTTGTTTTTTATGGCCACAGTCTTTGGTAGTGTTGGGGTTTATGCTGGCATGTTTGCTTTTCGCCACAAAACTCAAAAGTGGTATTTTTTGATTGGAATTCCACTTCTTATCGCTGAAAATTGCGCTTTTTTGTATCTGGCATATAAATATTTTGGTTGAAAAAATTTAACGCGAAGATGAAAAAACTCGACGAAATAATAATTCCGGAGTAGAATTTATTTGGGGATGTTAAACAAATTCATTTTAGCTTAAAAGGCAAAGGAGGCGGGGGCAATGAACAGGGGGTGTTTGATGGAGTGCGCGGATTGTGTTCTTCGTAAAAAGTTGGTTTTTCGGGAATTTGAAATGAGAGGAACAATCTGGTGTCCTCGTTTTCAAAAAGAAATTCCAAAAAATCAAGGAGCGAAAGCCAATTAACATTTTCCACTTTAGGGTGGCAGGGAACTAGCTCCAGCGAGGCTGGTTCCCTAATTTTTTATGCTATAATAGAAAAGTGATAAATAGTATTTTTTAATGAAATAAAAACCAAAAATATGTTAGATAAAAAACTCAAAGAAGCTATCGAATTATTGGGCGGGAAAGCGGTCGTCAAAGACGGCGAACAGCTGTTTATCGTGATGACATTGCGTGAATTTAAAAAAGTCAGCCAAGAGGCTACTTCGGGCTTGACAAAGCAAGAATTGATTGATAAGATTAACAAAGATATAGCGAGTTGGAAATTCGCTCAGGAAGAAAAACAAGGCAATTCCATAGACCTAGATGAAATTGGCGAAATTGAGGATAATGAAGTGACCTACGAAAAGGCCTGAGATCCCTTGATAAACCTGCCTGCCGGTAGGCAGGCTCGGGATGATTCCGAAAACGGAATCAGTTATCCACAGGTGGAAAAGACATAAAATTTGCCAAAAAACGAAAGGTATTATAGAATGAATTCTATTGAGTAAAATAATAAATTAATTCGTATTTATTGCGAATCTGGATTTTTAATTCCGGATTTTCAGCAGTAAAGAGGAATAATAAATCAAAAATATGGCAACAGCACAATTTGAAAGAACTAAACCACATGTTAATGTTGGTACAATTGGACACGTTGATCATGGCAAAACAACCTTAACTGCAGCTATTCTGCATGTTTTAGCGTTCAAAGGTCAGGCTAAGGAAAAAGGAATTGACGAAATTGACAAGGCGCCGGAAGAAAAGGAGCGAGGAATCACCATCGCTACCGCTCATTGTGAATATGAATCTGAAAAGAGACATTACGCGCATGTGGATTGTCCGGGACATGCTGATTATATTAAAAACATGATTACAGGTGCTGCCCAAATGGACGGTGCTATCTTGGTTGTGGCTGCAACCGATGGTCCGATGCCACAAACCAGAGAACACATCCTTTTGGCGAAACAAGTAGGTGTGCCGGAAATCGTAGTTTTCTTGAATAAGGTTGATATGGTAGACGACGAAGAATTAGTAGAGTTAGTAGAAGCTGAAGTTCGTGAACTATTGACAAAATATGAATTTGATGGTGATAATGCTAAAATTATCCGTGGTTCAGCTTTGAAAGCGTTGGAATCAAAGTCAGCTGATGATGAAGCGGCTAAGCCAATTTGGGATTTGATTGCAGCTGTAGATGAAAAAATTCCTGATCCAGTGCGTGAAACAGAAAAACCATTCCTATTGCCAATCGAAGATATTTTTTCAATTGAAGGTCGTGGAACAGTAGTAACTGGCCGAATCGAACGAGGAACAATCAAAATCAACGAAGAAATTGAAATCGTTGGAATTAGACCGACTGCTAAGACTGTTGTAACTGGCATTGAAATGTTTAACAAATCATTGTCTGAAGGACGGGCTGGTGATAACGCTGGACTATTGCTGCGAGGAATCAAGAAGGAAGATGTTGAACGAGGTCAGGTTTTGGCTAAAATCGGTTCAATTACTCCTCATACTGAATTTGAAGGTGAAGTCTATATCCTGACTAAAGAAGAAGGTGGCAGACACACTCCATTCTTCAAGGGCTACAAACCTCAGTTCTATATCAGAACAACTGATGTGACGGGTGAAGTAATTTTGCCAGAAGGAACTGAAATGGTTATGCCGGGAGATACTATAAATTTCAATGTTAAATTGGGTGCGCCAGTTGCAATGGAAGACGGAATGAGATTCGCAATCCGCGAAGGTGGTCGAACGATCGGTGCCGGAGTTGTGACTAAAATTATAAATACATAATTAACGGAAGTTTTCATTAAAAAAAGATGATAAAAAAGGAAGAAGAAGCCAAATCAAGAATTAGGATAAAAATCAAGGCTTATGATCATAAAATAATTGATCAATCAGCGAAACAAATTGTTGAAACTGCTGAAAGGTCTGGCGCCGTAATTACTGGTCCAGTTCCATTGCCGACGGAAATCAGAAAATTCACCGTAAACAAATCAACTTTCGTGCATAAGGACGCTAGAGACCAATATGAAATGCGGATGCACAAGAGAATTATTGACATTTGGAATCCTACTCCGAAAACGATTGATAGTTTAACCACCCTGGATTTGCCAGCGGGAGTAGATATAGAGATAAAAATGTAGAGATGCAATTAATTGCGTCTGTACCGCGGAAAATATAAAATACTAGTTAAAGTCCCGAGTACTCGGGATACTCAACCAGAAAGTTAAATCGGGTAAAATCCCCATGACTGAAGTAACTGGATTGTGGATGCCTGATTTTTTATTTACCCCGGAAACAAATTTTAGAGAAAAAAGCAAATTTGAAATTTAAATAGAAGCCCTGGTCAACTAATCGATGTTGGGGTTTGTAAAAAAAGAACATGACAAAATTCATATTAGGAAAAAAACTCGGAATGACAACTATTTTTAGCGAAACAAATGAAGCCTTAAATGTGACTTTGGTTGAATGCGCTGCGAAAGTTTCAGCGCTGAGAACGGAGGAAAAAGATGGTCATGTCGCAGTTCAGATTGAAATGCCAAAAACTAAAAAAAGAATTGTTAAAAAGGAATTCAGAGTTGCTTCAACTGAGGCTAAGGTTGGGGATGAAATCAGTGTGGATATTTTTGAAATTGGAGATGAGGTGCATGTAACGGGAATTGCCAAAGCAAAAGGTTTTCAAGGCGTAGTCAAAAGACATAGTTTTAGCGGCGGCTATGCTTCCCATGGTAACAAGCATGCTTTGCGCGCGCCGGGTGCGATTGGCTCTGGTTATCCGGAACATGTTATCAAAGGAAAGCGAATGGCTGGTCGAATGGGTGGTAAGCGAGTTACCAGTAAGAATGTTAAGATTGTTTTCATAAATAAAGAACAGAATTTAATGGCTCTCAAAGGTGCTGTTCCTGGAATTCCAGGCGCTGTGGTTGAGATTTACACAACTAACTAAAAAAACAATGGCAAAAGTTAAGTTATACAATATGGAGGGCAAAGAAACACAGGAGATTGAAGTATCTGACGCAGTTTTTGGTTTGCCGCAAAATGATGAATTGGTGCATCAAGTGTTTGTTTCTTTGGGAGCTAATCAAAGACAGGTTTTGGCTCACACAAAAACAAGAGGTGAGAGATCTGGATCTGGAATCAAACCGTGGAAACAAAAGGGAACTGGTCGCGCTCGCGTAGGTTCAAGCCGGACTCCAACATGGAGAGGCGGAGGCGTAGCTTTCGGTCCGACGAAAGAAAGAAATTTCAAGAAAAAGATAAATAAGAAAATGAATGCTAAAGCAATTGCCATTGTATTGAGTGCAAAATTGCGAGATGGAGAAATGATTGTTTTGGATAAATTGGCATTGAAGGAAAACAAGACAAAGGAAATGGCGCAGATTTTGAAAAATCTTCAAATCAAAGGCCGAATGCTAATCGGATTTTCAGCAGAGGAAAAGGCATTGCGAACATATAGTCGGAATATTGACAAGGTAAGTAATATTTTATCGGAAAAATTGAATGTTTTGGATATGTTAAATCACAAAAATTTAATATTGAGCCAGGCTTCAATTAAATATTTGGAAGAAAAGTACGCAGGTCAATCTAAAGAATAATAAAACAGAATGAAACAGACACGAAAAAAAGTGAATAAGACAAAGAAAGTCAAAGAAGTCGTTGCTCAAAGCATCGCCTATCGGGTTTTGATTGAGCCGGTTATCAGTGAGGCGGCAACTATTGCGGCGGAACTTAATAAATATATTTTCAAAGTTGCGACCACTGCAACGAAAAGTCAAATTAAAACAGCGATTGAAGAATTATATAAAGTTAAGGTTCTTGCGGTAAACACGGTAAATGTTCGCAGGAAATTAGTAAGTTATGGCCGAACCCCGGGATTTAGAGCAGCCAGTAAGAAAGCTGTTGTGACTCTGAAGGCGGGAGATTCAATTGAATTATTTAAAGGAGTATAGTAAATACAATAATTTAAAATTTTAAATTTGAAATTTAAAATTTATCGAAGAGAATATTATGGCAATTAAAATATATAAAAAGAATAACGCTGGACGAAGAAATATGTCGATTGTAAAATCGGCTTCGGTTTCTAAGAAAAAACCGGAAAAAGCGCTTTTGGCACTGATGAAAAGCAAGGCTGGAAGATCACACGGTAAGATTTCTGTTCGTCATCAAGGTGGTGGCGCCAAGAGAAGATATCGAATTGTTGATTTCAAGCAGGATAAATTGGAAGTTCCCGGAATGATTGCCGCAATTGAAAGAGATCCGAATCGCGCGTCTTTTATCGCCTTAATTCACTATAAAGATGGAGATAAACGATATATTTTGGCTTCAGAAGGTATGAAGGCTGGGCTGGAAGTTGTAACTTCTCCAACTGCTCCGATTAAATTAGGCAATCGAACTCAAGTTAAGAATATTCCAACCGGCACGACTATTTGTAATTTGGAATTATTCCCCGGCAAGGGCGGACAAATCGTGCGCAGCGCTGGTTCTAGCGCGGTGCTAACAGCTGTGGAAGAGAAGGCTGCGCAGATAAAAATGCCATCCGGCGAGATCCGTTTAGTCAGCAGTGAATGTTATGCTACAATTGGACAGGTTAGTAATTTTGAACACAATGCTATTAACATTGGTAAGGCTGGAAGAAAGAGACATATGGGCATTAGGCCGGGAGTGCGAGGCTCAGCAATGAATCCGGTTGATCATCCGCATGGAGGAGGCGAAGGCCGTCAGGGAATCGGACTTAAACATCCGAAAACTCCTTGGGGGAAGCCGGCTCTTGGAAAGAAAACTCGAAAGAAGAAGCGATATAGCAATAAATTTATAATTAAGCGAAGACAAAAGAGAAAATAATATGACACGAAGTCTAAAAAAAGGTCCATTTGTGGATGAAAGAATAATTAAGAAGATTCAAAATAAGCCGGCTGGAGACAAGTCAGTTGTGAATATCTGGGCTCGAGCTAGTGTTATTTCTCCTGGTATGATTGGATTTACCTTTGGCGTGCATAATGGCAGAAAACATATACCGGTTTTTGTAACAGAAGAAATGGTAGGGCATAAGTTTGGAGAATTTTCTCCAACAAGAACCTTCTACAAGCATGGAGGTAAGATGCAAAAAGAAATAGAACAAGCTGCTAAGCAGAAAGAAGTTGATTCAGCCAAGGCTGCTAAAGCTAGCGCAGGAGATACGAAGAAGAAATAATTTCGCATAACGCATAGCGTAGAACGCATATCGTGAAAATAAAAGTTCCACGATCTACGATCCACGATTAACGACATGAAAGTATCAGCAAAGTTAAACAATTTTAGAATGCCAAACCGAAAGGTTAAGCTAGTGGCCGATTTGATTATTGGTATGGATATTCAAGACGCGCTGAATCAGTTGGATGGCACAATTAAGAAAACTAGCCCATTTTTGATAAAACTTTTAAATAGCGCTATCGCTAATGGAGAGAATAATTTTGGAATTGATAAGGATAATATGTATATTTTCGATGTGATTGTGAAAGAAGGCATCACATTAAAAAGATGGATGCCGAAAGCTCAAGGACGCGCTACTCCAATCAGAAAGCGAGCTTCTCATATTGAAATTGTTATTGCTGAGCGAGTTGAAGGGAAAGGACGAAAGACCAAGGAACAATTAGAAAAAGAAAAGAAAGCCAGACTGGATGCAAGAGCCAAAGTAGAAAAAGAAGCCATCGCTGCCAGCAAGAAAGAATCAGAAGAAGAAGTTAAATCAGAAGGCTTGGTCAAGGAGGTAAAAGTGACAGAAACCAGTAAGATTAAAAAGTCAGCTGATGCGCCAAACGCTGGATGGTCAAACAAAATTTTCAGAAGAAAGTCAGGAATGTAGGCGGAATTTTAAATTTTAAATTTCAAATTTTAAATTATTGAATTATTATGGGAAAAAAAGTAAACCCAGTCGGACTCCGAATAGGCATCACGAATACATGGAAGTCAAAATGGTTCGGAGGAAAAAAAGAATATACGAGCAATCTGAGGCAGGATATTGAACTGCGAACTGCTATTTCGAAAAAATGGAAAGCAGCTGCAATTGCTGAGGTTGAAATTGAAAGATCGGCAGCGATGATTAAGGTTATCGTTAAGACTGCCAGACCGGGTATTTTGATCGGCCGAGGTGGAAGCGGTGTTGAAGATATGCAAAGTTATATAAAAAAGAATTTTTTTAAGAATAAGAATACGGGTTTAAAAATTGAAATTCAGGAAGTTAAGAATTTTGAGGAAAACGCCTCACTCATTGCGCAAAACATTGCTGAGCAACTAGAGAAGAGAATTGCGTTTAGAAGAGCGATGAAATCGATGTTGGATCAAATTACGAAAAATTCTACGATTAAAGGTGTTAAGATTGAAATGTCAGGCCGATTGGGTGGTGCCGAAATGGCCAGACGCGAGTGGTCGAGCAAAGGTACTTTACCATTGCACACACTTCGCGCTAATATTGATTTTGCTAGAGCGACTGCCTATACGACCTATGGAACATTGGGCGTGAAGGTTTGGTTATATAAAGGCGAAGTATTTGATACGAAATAAGATACAAATTAAATCCAAGTTAGTTCGAATATAATTCGGATGTAATCGGGATAGAAATCAGGATATGTTAATGCCAAAAAAAGTAAAACATAGAAAAGTTCAAAGAGGTGGAAAAA
>CAZMNQ010000008.1:0-17328 GCA_964567695.1 uncultured Bdellovibrionales bacterium | reverse complement strand
CGAGCTTGACAAAAATAGAAAAAGGCGTATAATGCTATATTCTTTAAAAATTTGAAAAAGCGTGTGTAAAAAAAGGGGATTTCCCAAATTCTGGGGGATCAAAACTTCCTTGAGGGGGATACAACCATGAAAAAGAATATTTTCTCGATGTTGGTGGCTATGGTGCTTTGTTTGTTCATGATGGCCTGCAGCGGCGGGGGCGGCGGTGAATCGACAACTTCTGCGCCGAGTCAAACTGTTACGCCTGCGCCCGATCCGACTCCCGTTCCGGTTGTTCCTGCCACGGTTGCGGAAGTGTCGGCTGCGTTTGACGCAGCCCCGGAAGTGCTGCAGTCGTATTTCTACGAAATCGAAAAGTTTGGCAAGTCAAGTAATCCAGACACGGTTGCCACAAGCACCGAGTTTGGAGCCCATCTCCTGATTACCTACGAGGGTGCGGAGATTTATAGTGAAACCCATGGCTGGGGAATATACATGGGTCATGGATTTATGAAAGACGGTACCTATGTTATTCTTCTGCGGGAATATGATGCGGGCAGTTACGGTGGCAAAAACAGACTTTTTGTCGACGGCAAGGAAATTTTTTTGTCACTGCAGTATCCCATTAGTGACATCAAGGAGTTCGAAAACGGATGGCTTATATTCCTGTGCCAGAATGGAAGCGCCAGGACTGGAGTCATCAATAAGAACTGGACGATGTTTAATCTGTGCACAGCAGAGCTCAAGCAGTTCGGAGACTACGGAACTTTTACAGAACAGACTGACGCAAGGCACCGGGTTACGATTTATCCGGGACAGGAAGCTGTGGTTGTCCCTGTGTGGGGCGACAATCAGCAGATCGTAAATCTGGTGCTGAACGGCGACGGCACGCAGGCCATCTATGCGGCCAATGCGGTGAAGGTGTATTTCAACTACCAGTGCGGTTGGCATGTGGCCGGCGGTAATGCGCTGGAAGCACCCTATGGTGCGACGACCTTCATTGAAGGAATTCCAACTTCGGCGCAATTCCTAATCAGTATTATTGATAAGGACGGGCTGGAGTATACACTCAATCCGGATTTCGCCGATGTTTTTCTGTCGGATGGAACGAAGATTGAATTCGACAAGGTTGCCGGTGTCTACAAGTACGGCGACCAGTCGGATGTGGCGCTTTCCTGCAAATAACAACCCGGTCGCGCAAAGGATGCGACCAGGCCGGTACTACTTCGTGTGGTGCCGGCCCTTTTTTATATTTTTTTAAATTGTACTAATAGCATAAATTAATTGGACAAAAAGTTGACAAAACTGGGATTATTTGCTAGTATGATTAGTCAAAACTGTAATAAATTATATTAATAACATGAACGGAGAATTAATGCTTAAATTAGCCAAAAAGAGACTGGGGACGATGATTGTTGTCGGTTTTTTGCTGGGTGCCATATCTTTCTTTGGACTGATTGTGACTCAGAAGCCCTATCGCGCCAGTTCAGATCTTTTGGTGGTGCAAAATCAAAATGGCTTCTCTGATTACTATGCTTTGTCAAAATCAGCGGATTATTTAGCCGGTGTTTTGGTAGAATCAATCTACAGTGAAAAGTTTTTGGAAGAAATGGATGGTACCAAAACAGTTTCCATGGATTTTTTGTCGCAAGACAAAGTGGCTAGATTAAAAGAATGGAATAAGATTATAAAGATCAACAAAAATTCCAATGTTGGAATTTTAAACATTGAAGTTTTCGGCAACAGTCAAAAACAAGTGATGGACATTTCCCATGCCGTGTTGACTGTGCTGACTACAAAAAGTTTTCTTTTTCTGGGTCAGGGTCAAGACATCGATATGCGAATCTTGAGCGGTCCGCTGTTTGAAAAAAATCCGTCGGTGACAAATTTAGTTTTGGCAGGCGTCGGCGGTTTTGCGGTCGGCATTCTGTTAATGTTGCTGTGGACTTTTTTGCAAGTTGAATTTGGCGCGTATCGAAATATCCAACCGTTTCATAATTTGCATCGAAATTTGTCGCCGGAAGAAGAAACTGAAAAGAACGCCATGGAATATTGGAATCAACGCATGAACGGAAAATAATAGCTGATTCATATCCAGCAAATCAAGTTGGTTAGCTGGTATGAGATAGTTAACGACAGCTTTTTGTCAATTCAATAACCTAAGTACACATATAAGGAGGTTTGTCATGGTGACAAACAAAAGTTTTATCGTATTATTTTTGTTGACTGTGCTCCTCCTTGGAGGGTGCAGTACGATGCGTACGGATGCAGGACTGAAAGACGGTCCTGTGTTGAATGGAAAAAATCTGAATCTCACCGTGCGTCCGGAGGAGTCTCTGGGTGTGCGGGTGACGCCAGCCCTGGAAAGTGGAGATGTCACAGTCTTCGAACTTCCAGTGGAAGACAGCCAAGTTGGCGGCGAAATGTATCCGGGCAGAATTATGTTTCCGGGCATTGTCGTCAATGAAAAGAGGGAAGAATTTTTTGCCCAGTCAGTGTTGGTAGGAATGTATCCTGACACTGGCAAGTTCAAGTCCTTCGTCATTGTTGATGGCAAGTTACGGGACATGAGGGGGACGAAATTTCTGCCGTTGTCGTCGCGATCCGATTATTTATGGGATCGGGAAGGCAATCCAATTGCAATTGATCGTATGGATATCTATGAGAATAAGAAGGATCGCGATCAGTTGGTTTTGGAAAACGGTGTGTCCATCGGCAGTCGGAAATTAGTGAAAGGTTTTGACGCAGTTGTCAGATCCTGGAATCGTTACACGACGGCCTATGGGGATATTTACTCGCCACTCGGCGAGGAAGATATCAAGCGGGTTGCTAAAATCAACCCGGGCTATACTGCCATTGAGAAGCTGGTGCTTCGCAATCGGGCGGTGATTTCTATTAACCCAGTAGAAATGGTGGCGAAAGCTTCCATCACGGTCTTTGAGGCAGCGAACGGAAAAACCCAGGGATGGGATTATACTTCCGAGCTACCCAGCCGCCAGCAAATGGCGATGATCGTGGAATTTATTGGCAAGTTCCGACTTCAACTCATCGCTGAGTTGAATGAAAAACTTGCTCGACAAGAAACCTCACGGAGGCGTTCCAATGGTGAAAAGGCTTGTGGTAATTCTGCCGTTGGTGCTGATGCTTTCGGGTATTGCATCAGCTGCAGATCTCACCTCTATCCCCGTTAGCGGGGAAGAGATTATGGCTATGGCGGAGGCGGAGGATGCAATTAGCAGAAGGCGGGCTGCAAAACGAGACGCAATGCTTGCAGAGCGTTCTCCTCAGCAATCGCCTGCGGTTGTCGCGGAATCTGTTGTTGCGTCTGAGGAAATCAATCCTAAGCAACCACCGGCGGAAGTTTCGTCGGTGACGGAGACACATCCATATTCGCCTCCAAAGGAAGAGAGGCTTTGGGGCAGTTTTCCGGAACTCTCAGCTTGGGCTGGCGGTTGGATAAACCCAACGGCTGAAACCAAGGGTGTGTGGGTGAACCTGAAGTACATGCAGTGGTTCACCAAGTATGAAAAGCCGGAAAACTTCGGACTCGGTTTTAATGTCCGGGGCGACTATGGCAAGAACGGCACAGGCTATGATTGGGGGTATTTCGCCCCCGGTCCATCGGTGGGATACTACCGAGGCTTGGGGAATCTGAACAATGCGTTTGAGGCAGATGTTAGTCTACTGTATCGCTTCGACAAGAAGCGTGACAGCGGTTGGATGCCAACGGCGCATGTTGAGTTCAGTCATCGGTTGGATTATAAGAACCGTTTAATCTTTCAGGTTGACGGCAATTATTTTCCGAATGATAGCTGGATTGGTCCGGGAATTTATCTAGACCATAAACTGAACAAAGAGTGGAAAGTCATCGGCGGTTTTGCTAATAACATTAGCTGGCAAGATGACAAGTGGTATAGCGGGTTCATGCCGAGCGTGCGGTTCAAGTATAAAAACCGTTGGAACTTCGGTGTGAACGCTACATTATTCAATGGTCTTGGCACCTTCTATGGTGTCGTGGTGGCCTATGAGCTCACGCCAGATATCAACACCTGGTACGAGCTCAAGAAACAAAAAACGATAGTTAAAAAAGAATCCGGAGACTTTGATCAAGACAATGAGTCAAAGGTCATGGTCTCTGAACAAACAATCGATGAGCTGATCGCAGATCAGCTGGAGGAAAAACCATGAAAAAGACGAGTTTGCTGTTGGTGATGTTTTTTCTGGCGCTGGCCACTGCGGCCAATGCTACGACGATTCGCTTGGCTTACAAGGCGGGAGCCAAGGCCACTCCTATGACGGTGAACGGCAATCAGGTCGTTCGTTATGCCTGGCATTTCACTGATCCCAAGGATATGTGGGAGAGTGACCAAGTCCAGTTTTGCCCTGACCCGTTGCGTGAGGGGTGCGATGGCAACATCCCATTCCCAATCGTCAAGACGGGAGACAAAAGTGCCTACTTTGATATCCCCATGGATATTATCGTGGGTGGTGGGCAGTCAGGATCAAATCTGGCTGGCTCCAGTGACTGGCTGAATACCAACTGGTTATTTTTGCCAGACTGCAGCAATCTTGATCTTGAGGGCAACCTCATCTACTACTGGAGTCAGGCTGACCCCAATATCCCGAAATCCGGCGGTATGCATCTATTATATGTTGGACCGGGCGCGCCGTTTATTCCAAAGGATGATGATCCGCAGATTTATCGGTGCGGTGGTAATGTGGCGCGATCTACTGCCTCTGTACAGGTAGTCGCCCCTGCACCAGTCGTCGCTCCGGCACCGGTTGTTACGCAGGTTGCGAAGCCTGCTCCGGTACCTGCTAAGAAAGCGGTTGCCAAGAATGCGCCCTGCACTGGTTGCGAGAAGGAAATCAATGACAATGTGGTCGCTGTCAAGGACGCTGTCGGAGAAGCTACTCCGGAAGAAAAAGCGGCTGACCTTGGAACTGTCCACAAAAAGTTGACGATGGCTGCTACAAAGTTTAAGAAGGACGTCGGTGAAGGCAATCCTGACAAGGACGGCAAAACGCTGTCGCTTCACGAGAAGGTCGGCGAGCCACTGGTTCCTAATAGCAATCTTTTCAAGGAGGTGGATAAGGTGAGGCTCGCTGCGCTTGCTGCTGAGCAACAAGCTAAGGCAGTTGCGGAAGCCAAAGATAGCAGGAGTTTCTTGGACTGGACACTCATCATTCTTGCTGGTCTAGCGTTGATTGCGTTGATTGTATTAGCACGCAGATCAAGCACGGGAAGGAGAAACATACATCCATGGTGAGCACAAGGCCTCGGAGCTCAAAGCGCAACATTGTTGCGCAGAGAGTTCCGGGGCTTGCTTTTTTTCTAGAAATATGCTATACTTTCTGATCGTAAAGATAATATATTTTTGGACAAAAAATGCATAAAATAGCCTTAAAATCGAATATTTCCAGTGAAGCCATTGGCGCAATTTTTATTGTGCTTTTTGTGGCGGTTTTTATTGTGGCCAACTTCGTTGTTGGCTTTGTGTGCCCGGTATATATTTTGGCGATGGTTGTTGGTGTTTCTTTGGCAATAATTTTTCCGCAATCCGGACTGTTGGCGGTTGTTTTTTTGACGATGGTGTTTGAAAGATTTTTCACTCTGCAAGCTTTTTGGATTGGCAAAGTGGAATACAAAATTTATCCGTTGGATATTTTGATGGTCGGCATTTTTTTAGGTCTGGTTGTGCAATATCTGTTAGGTCAGAAAATTAAATTTAAAAAAATTGATTGGCTGCTGTTCAGTTTTGTCATTTTGAATTTTATTTATTTTGTCTGGAGCGTTTTTGTCGCTCGTGCGGATGCCAATTTGGCTTTCAGTTCATTTAAAAATTATGCTTTTTATAGCTTGTTTTATTTTATTGCTTTGTTTTTAATCCGCACCCAAGCTGATTTGCAGCGATTGTTTAAATTTTTTCTGGCGGGCGGAGTGGCGATTGTCGGATTTATTATTTTTGGATTAGCAAACGGCGAAGGACTGTGGAGCCAGTACACGCCGCTTTCAACTGAGGGCGTCAGAATTCTGGCTTTCACGCACAGCTTGTATATTGCCATCGCGTTGTTGCCGACAATTTTATATACAGCGTTTGCTAAAAAGTGCAGCCGGGCTTTGAATTTTTTGATTGCCATTTGGACGGTTGGCATCCTGGGAACATTGATGCGTCATTTGTGGATAGCAATTGCCGTCGCGGTTGCAATATTGTATGTAACCTTGCCGAGAGAAAATAAATTTGAATTTGCAAAATTTGCTTGGCGTTTGGCAGTGCCATTTTTAGCAGTCTTGGTCTTGGTTTTTTATGCCGTGGTAATGATTCCGCAATCAAAGCTAAGCAACTCTGTTAATAATTCGTTGGAGGCTGTGTCCCAGCGGGCGGCATCTTTGGCAAGTGTCAGCGCGGATGAAAGTTTTGCTTGGCGCGGTTTGGTTTGGAAAAGTGCCTTCGAAAGATTTAAGACAAATCCTGTTTTAGGAATTGGAACCGGACAGATGATTTATGTTGAAACGGAGGACTACAAGGCCTTTATTGAATTTAGAAATATCCACAATTCATATTTGGCGATTTTGATTCAGTTGGGCATTGTGGGTTTTGGCCTGTTTTTCTATTTTGTTTACAAAAATATACAATATTTATTCCGATCCAATGGAAACGATGCCTATGAATATTATAAGTTTTCAATTCTGTCGGTTTTGGGCATTTTTCTTGTATCGATTCCATTCCAACCATATTTAGAAACTAATCTGCTGGCAATTTTCTTTTGGATAGCGTTGGGATTGGCTAGGGCTTTGCCGGAAATAAATTTTCACCCAGTCAAATATTCGCCCAAGGCGAGTCCGCAAAGCGGAATTTGACGGGGTAAAAAAATAATATGAAAATATTAGAGATAAACAAATTTAATTATCTGCGCCGCGGAGCCGAGAAGCATTATTTGGATGTAGTTTCTTTGCTCAAGGCGGGTGGCCACGAAGTGGCGGTGTTTTCGATGGATAATCCCAGAAATGATTTTTCTCCGTGGAAAAAATATTTTGTCAATTACGCTGGCTTTGAAGTTCAGGACTCCTGGCTGACAAAGCTTAAGGGCTTGTTGCGAATCTATTCTTTTGAAGCCAAGAGAAAAATCGGCAAATTGTTGGATGACTTTCAGCCGGACATCGTGCATATCCATAACATCTATCATCATATTTCACCGTCAATTTTGGGGGAGATTAAAAAAAGAAAAATTCCCATTGTGATGACCATTCATGATTATAATTTGATTTGCCCGAATTATTCTTTAGTGAGTGACGGAAAAAATTGGGAAGATTTGCAAGAGAATAAATTCAGAACTTTCGTGCGACAGAAATATTTTAAAAATTCGTATTTGCAAAGTTTCTTAGCGTATTTGGAATATGCTTTCAATCGCTTTTTTGAATTTTATGAAAAAACAATTGATCTGTATATCGCGCCGAGTGTTTTTGTCAGGAATAAATTTATGGCCGCTGGCGTGGCGCCGGAAAAGATTGTGGTGTTGCCGCATTTTGCCAATCTGGATTATACCTGTGCGAAATGCGATTTGAGAAATCGAGCTCGCTATGCTTTTTATTTCGGCAGTCTTTCCAAAGACAAGGGCGTTGATCGTTTGATTGAAATTTTCAAAAAATTGCCCAACATTGATTTGTATCTGGCCGGCAATCTTGAAGCAGGTTTTATTTTGCCAAAAATAGAGAATGTAAAATATCTAGGTTTTTTAGATCAAAAAGAAATTGAAAGATATATTCAGAATTCTTTGTTTGTGGTTTCGCCGTCGCGATTGCCGGAAACATTCGGACTCATCGCGCTGGAAGCGATTAAAAATGGCAAGCCATTTGTCGGATTTGAGGCAGGAGCGCTGAATGAAATTATTGAAGATAATAAACACGGCTATTTATGCCGGACAGAAATTGAAATGCAAGAAAAAATTGAGCAGTTGGCAAAGGATGACGGCTTGCGCATATTGTTTTCCCGGCAAGCGCTGGAGCGAGCCAAAAATTTTGATAGCCAGGAATATTACAGGAAAATTATGGATGTTTTTCGAGTCTGTTTGAAAAAGTAATATTTTTTGTTGACATTAGAATGCTTTGATGCTATGCTATCAAATCGAATTAATTGATAAGACAACCCTCTATAAAGCCATGAATCCCGCACTAACTTTCAATGCTTAAGCAAGCAAGGGTTAGATTGTGGGAAATATAATTATTTATAAACTTTAGTGCAGTTTGAGGCAAAATATGCAAATTGTATTGAAAGTTAGTGCGGGATGAAAATCGCCTTTATTGGACAAAAAGGAATACCAGCTAAATCAGGCGGCGTGGAAAACCATGTTGAGAATTTGGCCGTGGAGCTGGCGCAAAAAGGGCACGCGGTTTTCGTGTATGTCAGAAACAATTATACGGATAAAAATCTTATGGAATATAAGGGCGTGAAACTAATTCATTTGCCGAGCATCCCGACTAAAAATTTGGATGCGATTTCCCACACTTTTTTTGCGATTGTTCATGCGATATTCCAAAAATATGATGTGGTTCATTTCCATTCCATCGGACCGAATTCACTGAACTTTTTAATAAAAATTTTCAAACCGAAAACAGCCTTGATCGCGACCTATCATTGCCAGGATTATCTGCATCAAAAGTGGGGAGCTTTTGCGCGCGCCTATTTGAAATTGGGAGAATATATGACTTGCAAGATTACTGATAAAACAATCGTGGTTACAAAAACTTTGCAGAAATTTGTCAGGGATAAATTTAAGAAAGAAACGGTTGTGATTCCGAGCGGAGTGCGGGTTGCGAAGAACGCCAATACAAACGAGCTTGAAAAATGGGGTCTTAAGGAAAATGAATATATCATTTCCGTCAGTCGTCTGATTAGGCACAAAGGCATTCATTATCTAATTGAAGCTTTCAAAAATTTGGAAGATCGCAATTTGACCGGCGGAAAAAAATTAGTGATTGTCGGCGATGGATTTTACACTTCAGACTATGTGGCTGAGCTTAAAAAGATTGCAGAGGTTAGCAAAAATATAATTTTTGTTGGCGCGCAGAACGGTGAGGCCTTGAGCCAGCTTTTTTCACACAGCTATCTGTTTGTCCAACCGTCTAATTTTGAAGGTCTTTCAATCGCGCTTTTGGAGGCAATGGCTTATGGCAAGGCGGTTCTGGTCAGTGACATCGCGGAAAATGTGGAGGCAGTTGCCGAAGCCGGAGTTTTGTTCAAACAGGGTGATGTGGTTGATTTGGAAAATAAATTAGCGGAGCTCATAGGCAACCAAGAACGAGTCAATGCTTTGGCGCAAGCTGGAAAAGAGCGGGCGGAAAAATTATACAACTGGAATGAATTGGCATATAAAATTGAAAATGTATATAAAGAGGCTATTAATAGAAAGAATAAAAATAACCGGAACTAATAATTGTATAAAGGTGTATGAGGGATATATTGAAGAGTAAAATATTTTGGACATTTTCTGCGGCTTTTGCGATGATTATTTTTGTGGTGGCAATAAACTCAGGCAGGACATATAAAGTTGAGGTGGATATTTTGCTTTTGCCAAAAAATGAAACCATGGTGCGCAATATCAGCCAGATAATTGAAAATGTCAGGCAAATCCCGCTTTCCCTTTCTTTTTATAATAAAATTATTGAAAATAATTCTGACATCGAAGACGCAGCCTTTGAATTGCCGGATGCTAAAAGAAAGCAATTTTGGAATGCCCAAATTGAGACAAGTCAGATTGGCAAAAGCGGCCTGATTAAAATAGCTATTTTTAATGCAAGTCCGTTGCAAACGGAAATGATCAGTCGTCAGGCCATAAGCAGTTTGTCGGTGGCAACAAGCCAATATTATAATATAAAAACCGATTTGGATATGCGAATTGTTGACGGACCGATTGTGAGTCAGGTGGCAAGAATAAATATCCCCCTTTGGATTTTCATAAGTTTGGTCGCAGGTATTTTTCTAGGACTTGTTATTTTCCTGGGTTCAAATTTGTTTTCTAAAAAATTTGCGCAGGATGCAGTTATGCCTTCGTCGATGCCGAGACCGTTTATGTTTCCTGATTTTCCCATGTCGCAAGTAAAAGAAAAAAAGGCGGAAATTGATTTTGGAACGCAAAATATTTTTGATTTTAAAATTGAAGATGAGGCGGCAATTGCGTCAGCGCCCATAAAAAAGAAGGAGGTTCCGATGGCGCAGGAGAAAAAGGCTTCAGCTCCGTCTAATCTGCCAATTGCTGAAGAGGAATTTGTTTTTGCTTTGCCAATGGAAGTTGAGCAGCCTATGGTGAAAGAAGAGGAAGTCGAAACTTTTGTCGCGGAAAAAAAAACAGAGCCGGTTGATACTACGCGCGAAGCGACACTGGAAGAAGTGAAGGCGAGATTAAACAAGCTTCTAGGCGGGGATATATTATAAAATAAGTCAGTTGATATGAAAAAACACAGTCTTAAATTTTGGATACTATTTTGGGTGATTTCAATTATTTTTTTGTTTGGTTTTTATTTTGTCTTGCAATTCAGAAAAGGCGGAATGGAACAGGCGATTGATTTTTTGCCGATTGGACAAGAAAACAAGACCATTGCAACTTTGGCTGAATATTTTTATCGCAAGGACGATGTGGAAAAAACATTCTTGATTTTGTTTCAAAATAATATGGAAATTCGTCCGGGCGGGGGATTCATCGGAGCTTTTGGAATTGTGAAAGTGAAGAATGGCGAGGTGACATTGTTGCAAACGCACGATCTTTCCAATTTTGATGGCAGAATTCCCAACACAGTTCCGCCGCCCTATCCGATGCAAGAAACACTTCGGATAAAGTCATGGAAGTTGCGCGATTCAAATTATTCTCCGGACTTTGCAGTGAATGCCAGCAAGGCCGAAGAGTTTTATAAAATGGGACAAGGCCAGGAAAATTTTGACGGCGTGATTGGCATTACGACGAATGTGCTGACTTCATTTTTGAAAATTACCGGACCAATCCAAGTGGAGGGATATCCCGGAACATATGCCGATGAAAATGCTGTTATGGCTTTGGAATATCAAGTCGAGAAGGCCTTCGTTGACCAGAACATTCCAGTAGGCGAGCGAAAATCAATCATTGGCGGAATTGCGCAAGAAGTGATGAAAAAAGTTTTTGCTTTGAGCAATTCGCAGAAATTGGATTTGTATAATATTCTAACGGAAGATTTGGATAAAAAAGACATACAATTGTTTTTCAAGAATCAATTTTTAGAAGATACGGTGCAAAAAGCTAATTGGGGCGGGCTCTTTGATTCTGCTTGGCAGAAAGATTTTTTGATGACAGTGGATGCCAATCTCGGAGCGTACAAGAGTGACTATTTTGTGAAACGGTCTTTGGATTATACGATTGATTTGTCGGGAGAAATTCCCAAGGCGATTTTGCGCATAACCTATAATCATACGGCGGAGAAAAAAGATTGGATGACGAAAGATTATCTGACCTATCTGCGGGTTTATGTTCCGATCGGCGCGTGGCTGACGGATGCCAAGAATTTTCCTAATCCAAAATTCGGTTCAGAGCTCGGCAGGACAACTTTTGGATCCATCGTAACAGTTCCGCTCGGCCAATCGAAAACGGTTGAAATAAACTACACTTTGCCCAAAGAAATTTCCGCAGAGTATAACTTGAAAATTCAAAAACAAGCCGGCATTAATGACGAACCGATTGCCGTGCATGTCTTCAATGGTGACGGAACAAAAAAGGATTATACAAATGTTTTAAACAATGATTTCATGCTAGTCCCGGAAGAATAAAAGGAAAAGCTTCGGCCAGACGCCGAGGCTTTTTTAAGGTGGAAGAACGATATTGGCGAACAAGTTGTTTACGGCTGGACGAATACTTGGTAGAATGATTGTATAATATAGAATTAAGTTAATTTAATATAATATAAATATATTTTTTATGAAGCAGTTAAATCTGGGATGCGGAAAAGACATTAGGAAAGGTTATATCAATTTGGATATGTATCCATTGGAAGGAGTGGATGTGGTGGCTGACATAGAAAAAAAATTGCCTTTTGAAAACGACACTTTCGATGAAATTTTTACGGCGCATGTTTTGGAACATATGGCGGATCTCAATGCGCTTTTGAGTGAACTGCATCGCATAACAAAAAAGACGAAGTGATCAAAATTTTCGTTCCGCACTTTACTAATTTCGGAGCCTATACCGATCCGACCCACAAGCGTTTTTTCGGATATTTCACGATGGATTATTATACTGACAAGAATGAAATGAATTTTTATACGCCAGTTCGGTTCAAGATACGAAAGAAGAAACTTTTCTTTTATTTCACAAAAACCAGTCGTTATTCATTTGAAAACAAACCGTTGACATGGCTAGTCAACCTTGCCCCGCTTGTCTATGAACGATTCTTTTGCTGGATTATCCCGGCACAGGAAGTATATTACGAGATAGAGCCGGTGAAATAATTATGAAATTTAATTTTTTATCCAAATTTAATAATATGACATTTAGACTCGGGACTTTTATTGAAAAAATAAAAAACTTGAAAAAAGAAAATATTTATCTAGTCCTAGCGTTGACACTAGGTTTGGCTATGGCGGTGCTTAATCCGCCGTTTGATGGAGTCCCGGACGAGCACGCGCATTTCTGGAAGGCTTGGTCAGTGGCGGAAGGCAATTTGGTCTGTCGACCGGATAATCAGATTCCACAAAGCGCCATTGATCTGCCGAATCAAACTGTCAAAGTTTCCGTGCCGGAAAAAGGCAAAAGGATTGTCTTTCAGGGATTTATCAATCAACTATCAAAAAAAGACAGTGGCGAAATGGCAACTGGAGGCTCTGCTGTTTGTGGCGCTACCCCCTTAGGATATATGCCGCAGGCGCTTGGCTTGAAAGTCGGCCAAATATTGGGACTCAGTGCCCTGGGAGATTTTTATCTTGCCCGGATATTTAATCTGATTGCGTCAGTCGTTCTGGTGTATTGGGCGATCCGCATTATTCCATTTGGAAAAATTATTCTGCTCTTGATCGGACTTCTGCCGATGACGATCCAACAATTTGCTTCGCTCGGCTATGATCCGTTGCATATTGCTTCAACATTTTTGTTTATTGCATATATTGTGAAGCTGGCCTATGAAAAAGACCGAAAAATAACCACTAAGCAGATATGGGCGCTGCTTGCAATTGCCCTTCTGGGATTTAATGTAAAAATAGGCTATGTGGCGTTGTCGCTTCTTGTTTTTGCTCTGCCGGTGAGTAAATTTAAGAATAAAAAACAATATTGGATATTTATGATTGGCTTTGTCCTGATTAATCTTATAATATTTGCGGGTGTGTATAAATATTTTCAAGGGACGGTGGAAGCAGATGCGGCAGATAGCAAGATAAACGCAGCAAAGCAATTAGCATATGTTATCAGTCATCCGATAAATTTCCTGCACATATTTTTCAATCAGATATATAACAGTTTTGATTTTTTTCTGGAAACTACTCTATTTAAATCAGGGTGGCTGAAGAAATCGATGCCTCAACTATGGTATGTCGCTATGATATTTGGCATGGTGTTGTTTGTGAAAAATTCGGAGGAAGTTGTCAATCTAACAAGGAGGCAGAGATTCATATTTTTGACAGTCTTTCTGGCAAATTTCACAATTTCTTTTCTGGGTCTCTATCTTGTATGGAATAATGTAGGCTCGGACAAGATTCGCGGTATGCAAGGCAGATATTTCTTGGGCATTTTTCCTCTATTGTTGTTGTTTTTCTATAAGGCGGATTTTTCTCTCAAATTCGATTTTATCAAAAAGCATACTCAGATGCTCCTGATAATTTTCTATCTGGTTATGTTCTTCTTTGTGTTCCAGCACATCTATGAGATATATTATGACAAGTCGCCGAAAGAGGTGAAGGATATTTCCCAAGAAGCTAAATAGGATGAATAAAAAAATTTCAATCATCATTCCTGTCTATAATGCGGGGAAAACAATCGAGAAATGCGTCGAGAGCATTTTGCACAATGATTATTCTGACTGCGAAATCATCTTGATAAACGATGGATCAACTGATGATTCTTGGAAAATTCTGGAAGGTTATGGAAAAAAATACCCGGATAGAATGAAAATTTTCAATCAAGAAAATCAGGGCGTGGCCAAAACTAGAAATTTCGGCATCAGCCTCGCAACTGCGGAATATGTGATGTTTATTGATTGTGATGATTGGATTGAGAATGATTATTTGGAAAAGTTTGTCACAGAAATTGAAACGAAAAATCTTGATATGGTGATCGGGGGCTATAGGCGGGTTACGGAGAAAAAAGTACTATATGAAATGCGGCTAAAAAGAACCGAATGGTCAAAATATATGACTATGGCTCCTTGGGCTAAAATATATCGGAGAGCTTTTTTGGCGGATAACGAGATTGAATTTCTGGATAATAATATCGGCGAAGATGTTTATTTCAATCTGCAAGCCATCAATTTGACGGAGAAAATTTTTATCATCGATTACGCGGGCTATAATTGGTTTTTCAATGAAAAATCGATTTCCAACACGAGTCAAAAAAACTTGCAGAGCTCGCTGAATGTGATGTATCTGCTCAATTCAAGTTATGATAAATTGAAGGCGGCGCAGGTCATACATAAGCCAGAGGTGGAATTCTATTTCACGAGATATGCCATCTGGTATCTCCTGTTCGCTGGCATGGGATCAAAATATGCGAATCTGTATGCGGAGTTTGAAACAGTGTTCGGATGGTTGCAATCCAGGTTCCCGATGTTTGGTAAAAACAGAAACATAAGCTTGTTCCGCCCGAAAGGAGAGGCGATGAAAAATAAACTTGCAGTTTATTTTTTTTTATGATGCTTTATAGGCTTAGTATGATAAAAACTTTTCTTAAGATATATTCAATGTAAATAAATATTTTAGAGCCTGTTCAATTTCGCAGCAGAATACGGAGATTATGAACAGGCTCTTAGCGCGTGATAAGAAAAATTCCCAGCAGGATCACAAAAGCGCCGATGCCCTGTGAAACATTTATCCTTTCCCCGAGGAAATAGTAGTTGGCAATAATTACGAAAACCATTGCCAGTGAAGTGATGAACATTGTTATGGTAGTCGAGCTTCCGGCGAGATGGGGGATTTTCAAAAGGGCATTGTTGGTCATAATGAAAAACAGGCGCGCCAGAAAAGCAAAACCGGCTCCGAATATGAAGTGCCAATCGATCAGCATCCGAACAATTTTCATCGGTGTCAGTTCTCCGCCGGAGATGAAAGATCTCGAGCCGGTCAGGAGAATTGAAATTACGGTGACTATCGAAAACAGGATTGTATAGAAAATTACATAAAACATAAGATTCAGTTTCTAAGACCCGCAAGGTCCGTTTGTAAAGTCAATTTTAAAAAACTGCTTTATAGACTTGATGGACTTTGGACTTAATTATTATTATTTTTATAACTTAGGCTATAGATCTTGTTTATTATTGGAATTAGGATTGCCGGCCAGAATTTTTTAAACATTTTTAAGTCATCTTTTTGTCTGCGATTTTCCGCCAGACCAAGGCTGGTTTCACTTCCGGCATAAATTCGATGGGAAACCAATGTTTTTTTCACCCAAACAAAACTGCCTTCTTTTTGCGCCAAGTCATACCAGGCTTTCCAATCCAAATTTATACTGAAATCCCTGTCAAATTCAAAATCTCCGATAGTGTTTTTTTGATAGGTGACGGCTGGACACCCAATGGGGCTGCCAAAGGCTAGAAATCTTTTTTTGCTTGTCGTAATATAATTTTTATTTCTGAAAAATAGCCTGATAAGCATTATTTTTATAAAAAAATTCAAAGAATTTTCGCGGGGGAACATTCCATTTCCCGTATCGACAATTTCATTGTAGTTTGAAAAAATAATCAGCGCATCTTTTCTTGATTTGGCCGCTGCCAGAATTTTTTCAGCATACTCTGGAAAATAAAGGTCATCTTGGTGCGCCAAGGTGACATATTGTGCCTTTGCATTGTTGAGGGCAAAATTCCAGTCAGCCGCAATACCTTCTCTTTTTGAATTTATGAACAGCGGCAAATTATTTTTGCTGGCAATGTTTTCCAAAAAAGGACTGGGCGTGGAAGTGCAAATAATAATTTCACTGGAAACAGTTTGTTTTTTGAGTGAATCAATACATTCTTGCAGATGCGAAGATTCTTTATAGGATAAAATTACAAAAGTATGTTTTTTAGTCATTTGTTTTTGTTTGATTTATTTTACTCAAAGCTTCTTTCCGCACGATTTCTGAAATGTTTTTCTCGATCCTCTCTATGATATTGATGATTTTTGTTAAGATAATGAAAATTATTACAAAGCCGATAAAGATTAGCGTGTTGAGGCTTTCTCCAAAACCTAGTTTGGCCGAAAGGCTATGGGTGATAGAAGGGAAGATTGAAAAAACAAAAATTGATCCCCAAATGATAACAGAAGCCATAAGCTTGAAGAATGTCTGGCTGCGTTGTCTCTTTATATATTTAAAAATTCCAGTCAGCAGAAAGGCGAGTGCGGTTAGGGCCACGATTATTTGCAGAATTGAAACGGTTTTGATCATATCGTTAGTTTGAAATTAACATTTTAATAACTGTCTTAATTCCATTTTTGAAATTCATTTTATTTTTTTTGTTCATTGAATATTCCGTGTAGCGCACTTCAATCGGAATTTCAGCATACTTGAGATTGTTGCGATGGATCTCACGGATTATTTCACTGTCATATTCATAGCGGTCAGTTTTTGTGTCGATAAGATTAAGGGCATATTTTGAATAGGCGCGAAAACCTGACTGGCTGTCTGTCACCCAGAGTCCATAGATTGTCCAAGTGAAAAAATTGCCGATGTAATTAGCCAGAATTTTATGTTTGGGCATGCCTTTTGAATTTTTAAGCCTGGTTCCCAAAACAACATCATTGCCGTTTTCAATTAGTTCAATCATTTTTGCAATATCCTTCGGATTGTGTTGTCCATCGCCGTCTAGCGTGACAACGATATCCGCATCAAATATTTTAGCGGCTTCAATGCCAGTTTTAATAGCCGCTCCCTTGCCTCGATTAATGAAATGTTTCAGAGAAATTACATTATCCATAGAGCCAGCTTTATTGTAAGTGGCATCATGGCTTCCGTCATCTATCACGATAATATTGTTATAACCAGCATTCCTAACTTCCTTTAAAACACCGACAATAACGCTTTCTTCGTTGAAAGCGGGGATAATTATGTATATCTTAGGATTTTTATTCATAGGGTCGTTCTCGAGGCCAAATTTGACCTTCTGGAACTATTTTAACATAGCTATGGTATTTGTCACCTTTTGCGGTCACA
>CAZMNQ010000007.1:0-17487 GCA_964567695.1 uncultured Bdellovibrionales bacterium | reverse complement strand
AAGGTTTTATGAGAAAATAATAATTTTACTTTATTTCTAAGAGAGAGAGAGAGAGTTGCTTTCATTAGTTTTCATTTTTTTTGATTCTCCATTAGTCTTATTTTAAGTGTTCCTAAAGCTGAGCTTTTCGAGAACGCCATTCCCACTCCTAAAGCTCAGCTTTTTGAGGGGCGACGCAATCCACAAAACACTGTTTTTATTATATCACACCTGTCTATTTTTGTATTTTTTATTTTTCCAAAAGCCATTTCCACGCTGGAACTATTTTAATTTTTTTATTTTTGAATATTTCAGTTCTTTCGCTGTCCCAAGTAATCAAAATTAAATCATTACATTTTAATTCTTCGCTAGCTGCGACAAGTGCATCGAATTCCCTCTCTTTCACACCCATTTTGTCAACATCGTATGCAACCTGAATCAAACTTTTTGTCTTTAATCCTTCGCGCAAAACAAAATCAACCTCCTTGTTATTTTTTGTTTTATAATAGAACAAGTTTTGATTAGACTTATATCCTTTTTTAAGCAACTCGGAAAAAACTAAATTTTCCATCAATCTTCCAGTGTTGCTTGATGATTGCACCGCTTTGGCTGAGATGAAACCGTTATCAATCAAGTAGACTTTTTTCGGGAGACTCAATCTTTCACCAGCCTTATGTGAATATCTTTCCAGGACACAAATTAAATATGCCCCCTCCAGATAACCCAAGAATTTTTCAAGCGTAGCCACGCTCGAAAAATCCAATTGTTTGGAAAGTCTGCGGTAACTAAACTCACTGGCAAAATTATTTAAAAGAAAAATTTCAAGATCATAGATTTTTTGTGACAAACGCACTTTATATCGCTTGACTATGTCCGTAAAAATTTGCGAATTAATTAGAGTATCCAAATATCCCTTGGGTTCAAGTTCTTTGACAACTAACTCTGGGAAACCCCCCCTAGTCATATATTCCTCTAACAGATTCAGTAACTGTCCTTTTATTTCCGGAATACTTATTTCTTCTTGTTTAAAAACAAATTTTTTTGCCGTCAAGAACTCGTTGAAATTAAACGGTAATATTTCAATTGGAACATGTCGGCCAGTCAAGCTAGTAGATAATTCTTTGCTGAGAAGTTTTGCATTTGAGCCAGTGAGTATAATATTATATCCTTGCCGATGCAATCTATTTATAAACAACTCCCAATCTGGCAAATTTTGGATTTCATCAAACAACAAATATTTTTTTCTACCATAAATTGCATGTAACTCTCTGGTTATTTCGTCGTAGTTTTCAACCTTAACTAAATTCTCATCTTCAAAATTCACATAAGCTGGTTTTTGATCGCGAAAAAGATGCGCGGAAAAAATTGATTTTCCAGCTCTTCTTGGTCCCAAGACCACCTTAACCAAGTCATTAGCAATAAATTTTTTGGAGTTTTTAATTGCTTGCCTCTCGATAAATGGCTTAGATAAAAGGTTTTCTAATTCTTTTTTCTGCCCGATTAATATTTCTCGTAACATACAGTTAAATGGTTTATATTGAACGATAATTAGTGTTTTTGTTCAATACAGTTATATTATTGCACGGTTTGTATTTTGTCAATAATGATCATTTGACTTTGTATAATACAAATTTAGTTTTTATCCCCCTGTGTATATCATTATTATATCACACAATTCACAACTACAACTCCACGATAAACTTATCCAATGCCAATTTAACCTCGATTTGGCCGGTTTTCAACTGAGTGTCCAATTCGCTTAGTTTTTGATAAATTTCTTTTAGCCTGGGCAAGGAAAAATTTCTGATTTGACCTAGGCTTTTTTTGACAACAAAAGGGTGCAGGCCAGCAGCCTTGGCGATGACAAAATCATTATTGTGATATTGTTCTTGCAAGTCCGCCACTTTCAAGAGATTTCTAAATTGATAGACAAACATTGCAAAAATTTGGAAAGGCACTTCGCCCTTGGACAAATGCTCTTGCAAGAGACGCAGAGCCTCTTTTTTATTATTATTCGCCATGGCGTCAATCGTATTAAAAATATTGACATCCACATTAGCCTTAACCAAAATCTCCACATCATCTTCTTGAATTATTTTGCCATCCGTGAAATCCACTAATTTTTGTATTTCTTTGTCCAATGAATTAGTATCGCTTCCCACAAATAAAATTAATTTTTCCAAAGCACCTTTCCCGATACTGCCGGTCGGATTCGCATCTTTAATATGCTGAACAATCCACTGATTAAGTTTCAGCCCGGTTAATTTTTCAAAATTTTGCGATTTAGAAATCTTATCTAATATTTTATATAGCTTGCCATTTTTTTTAGGCTGGCCATCCTCCCAAAATATAATTACCAAATCCTGGTCAGCTTGCACTTCTTTTTCTTTTTTCTTCAAATATTCTATCAACTCATCTTTTTCGGCGTCCATTCCAAACTTCAGCATATCGCGCACAATCACCAATCTTTTAGGTGCCAACAAATTCGGCATGGACAAAACATCCAATAATTTTTGTTTATTGCCTTTTTCCCCCCAATTAAAAACTGCCAGTCCTGATCCAATTTTGTCGGAAACCAGAAACCGCTTTTTTATTTCTAATAATTTTTGACTTGATCTAAAAGAATCTTCGCCGTATAAAAATATAATCATATTTTCAATAACCAAATTACAAGATACAAATTCCAAAAACCTGCCTACCTGCCTACCGGACAGGCAGGCCGGCAGGCAGGCAGGAATCACAACTTCCAAAACTCAACTTTTTTTACTTTTTGAATTTGGTCATTGTGATTTTGATTTTATTTGGGTTTTGTAATTTGGGTCTTGTAATTTTAACTTGCTGGTGTCCATCGCAAGGCTTGCCCCGGCTCCAAAATTTCCACCCAAATCTGCCCTGGAACAAATTTTATTTCTTGGCCGGATTGATCATAGAAAAACAATTTGCTGTCCAGTCTTGATTTATCTTTTTTCCAAGTACCCAAATATTCTTGTCCGTTCATATAGTAACGCGCCTCTCCCGAATCAGTTGAATCATACCATGGGTCGCCAATTTGCACATTATTATAGCGGCCGCTGATGCTTTCTACGCCGGTTTTCTTTATTTCTTCCACATTCGTCCATGGATCAGACAATCCTTTGCCTGCATAATCTTGAGTGTTTGTAATTTGATCTGAGAAAGCAAAGATAACGGCGATGTTTTTCGGTGCGACTCTCTGTTCATTGTTGCGATCCGTATCCGCCACATCATCCCAAGTTCTTAAATATGAATTAGTCTCTTTGTCATAATCATATGAAACATCGTATGGACTTTTGAAAGCCACTCGCAGATGTCCGCCGGCTGGTCTTTGATCTATGGGCGCTTCTCCCTGATGAGCATAACCTGAAAAATTTCCTTCTGTTTTATATTTTTTATCACCTATCATTGCCAAAACATTTTCTTTCGTGATGTGTCCCGTGTCTTCCAAGCGCATCTTTCCTGTCACCGGCCACCTTTCGCAATAGTTGCCCGTCATACAATCATAATTATCAATAATCTTGTTTTTCAAAAGATCCAAGGCAAAATGCGATCCTCCCCAGTGAATAAAAATTGCGTCCAATCCTTTGGCTAGAGGAATATAATCATGTCGCGAACTTCTGATAGCGCCAATTTCCTTGGGGATATTACAAAGATATACGCCCATCAATCTGGTTACTGAACTTGTATAGGCTGGCATTTCAAAAACCATATCCGCCTCAGAAAAGCCCGCAGCTGGCCGTGCCTGAACATCTGCCGGCTGCATCACTGCCACTGGACGATTATTCCAATTTTCGCAAGCCAATCCGGAAATCGAACTAACCGGCCCTTCGTTAGCAACTGGATAGTTTTGTGCCTGATCATTTTTGATATCTATTTTTTTAACTTCTTTTTTTGACTTGGAGAAAAAATAAAATCCCCCCGCCACAATAATTATTGCTACCACAGCAACAACAATTTTCTTTTTATTATCCATTTTTATTTATTTTAAAAATTATATATTTGTGCTAATTCGCCTGCCGACAGGCAGGTAATTCGTAGAGATTACTTATTTTTGACATTTTGGACAAAAGAAAACCCCTCGTTGTCCAATTGTTTTTCACTCTATCATTGTATCACATTTTTTGCATTTTTCACCAGCCTTGCGATAGACTTGCAAAACTTTTTGGAATCCACCGGGCGCGCCATCCGTGTCACGATAATCAGAATCTGAAGTTCCCCGCATTTCAATAGCTTTTTTTAGGATTTTACCGATAACTTTATATAGTTTTTTTCTTTCCACTTTTGAAATATCCGCTGCTTTTCTGGCCGGTAAAATACCGGCGTCAAATAAAATCTCACTGCGATAAATGTTGCCGATGCCGGCAATTAGATTTTGCTTCATCAATAAAATTCCGACGAGTGCGTTCTTTTTCTGATCCAAAATCTCATCAAATTTTTGAAATGTAAATTCCTGGCTCACTGCGTCCACGCCCAGCGCTTTAATTTCTTTGAGTTCGGCAATTTTCTCCGTATCATCCAGCACAATCTTGGCAAACTTCCGCACATCCGAAAATTCAATAACTTTGTCATACCGATGCGAACCTACGAATGCCTGCCTGTCCGGCAGGTAGGAATTCGAATCTACGAAATTTTTTATAACATTTGATTTTTTGTTCGTAGATTCGTCAATGTTTCGTAGTTTCGTATCGGTCAAATACCATTTGTGCCGTATATACTGGTTAACCTTATCCTCAAAATAAATTTTGGATTTTGGATTTGATTTGACATTTGGATTTTGGATTTTGGATTTTGCTGGCTTCACCAGCAAATGCCCTGTCATCTTCAAATGAATATACAAAGTCTTGTCGCCTGACAGATCAATAAAAATATTCTTGCCAATCCTGCGCGCGCCCAAAATTTTTCTCCCCACAATTTCTTTGCTAAATTCCGCCAGTGATTTTCCCTTAATCGCTTTTGGCCACTCACTCCAAAAATCAGTGATGACATCACCTTTGATTTTTTGATTTAAATCATCCGCAACCGTTTGAACTTCGGGTAATTCTGGCATATTGATTAGTTTTTAGTTTATGGCTTATAGTTTTTATTTCTCAAATTTTCCAAGTAATTGATATTGCCATACTAACATTATTTTTTTAGCCTATCAATTTTAGGCATTTTTAAGGGGGTTCACGCAAACTTGCATGAACCCCCATATCAAAACCCCTGTATAAGATCATAATCATAAGGTGAACACGGGATGCGCACACCATCCATGAAGACTTGGCCGTTAGCGTTAATGCTAGCCATTATTTTAAGACTCCCGGTCCGCTTCATATGAACTATAAGTCCCGGCCGCGCGCCTTGTGCAGTAAGATATCTAATTCTACCCTTAATACCTTTTTCTTTTTGCTGAGACATTGCGGCTGCTATCGTATCCCTGCCGGGTGCTCTAGAATTGCTTGCCGGATCTATATTTCTCATAGCATTTTCCCTGATCGTAGCCCAATACATATTAGAAGCCATACGACACCTTCCCTAAGTTTATTCTTGCCAAATATTTGGCGCCCCCACCCCTTTAAAGAACTCGATATAAAATACAATTTCAATCAAGAAATTGTATCAAAAAAATATTACTTTGTCAACCACAAAAAATCATTTTTCCATCAAAAACACTGCATATGACTGGTCGGCGTTCAAGAATTTATTTTTTATGGTAAGTTTGGCAGCTTCGGATAGTTTTTCCATTTCGGGAATTTCATATTTATGAGAAACAATTAGGCTGATTGTTTTCCCGGCTTCAAGTTTTATGCGTGACTTTCCAATTTGAATTTCCTTGTCCTGCAAAATTTTAATATTCAAACTGATTTCCCGTTTTTCCTCGTCACCGGACACAAAAATCTCCGCATCTTCTGCCATTATTCCCAGATTTTCCAGCATTGGCCGAGCAAAGTTGATTGACTGCGGAGTTTGATACATTTTTAATATTGCCGCAAAATCATAACTCAACTGCACTCCCACCGCTAAACTATCCCCGCCTTTCATCGCTTCCAAAATGTTTCACAACAAGTTTTCTTGATACCTGCCGTCGCCATTGCCCAAAGTGTTGCCCAACAACATGAAGCTGTTGTGAGCAGTCTGAATTTTTTCTTTGAAGTCGCGTGTAAAATCAAAAATAAAGCCGGCCGTTTCAACCTCTGCGGAAGCATCAGCGGCCGCTTCAAAAACCATATGCGGAGAGACATCTACCGGATGATAAATCGGACTGGCGCCATCTTTGCGCTGTTGTTCCATAATCATTCTGGCTTTGCTCCCATCACCACAGCCAAGATCATAGATTTCTCCTTGCAGGCTGCCGGCTATTTCGGCAATATTTTCTTTGATGATACCAACCTCTTCACCGTGTAATTTATATTCCTCGCTCTTGGAAATTTCCAAAAATTTTTCCGCCCCGCCCAAAAGATATACATATTTTCCATCGATCTCGCCCTGAGAAAATGATTCCGCCAGCTCAACATCCAGCCTATCCTGTGAATCATCGGAAGCATCCGGACTGACTTCAAATTTTTTTCCAATCGCGTTTTCTTTTACAGCCAATTCCGGCAGTGCATATTTTTTTATATAAACAGCTATTTCCGCAGAAACCCTATTACTCAAGCTTTCAAAATATTTTAAATATGGCTCTCTGTATCTGTGTATACTTTCATATGCTCTATTGCCCGCAGCATCTTTTCCAAATTCATAAACACCATTAATATAAAGCGGGTAATCATCCAATCCCAGCTGATGACCACGCACTTGAACAAAATACGGTGCCCCCGCATCCTTTCCAAACCAATACACATCTCCTTCATTGCGCCCTTTCTTTTTCAACCCATAGGTTAAGTAATAGTTTTCGCCGCCAGGATAATATCCCTTAGGATAGCCATTCCCATGCTCAGAATATTCCATTTTCCCCACCCTGGCTGCTTTAGAAGTTCTTACTTCAACAAACCATTCAACTTCCGTCGGTTCATCCCCCAACAAATACGAATCAATGACCATTGTTCCGCTTATTTGCTTATCCACGATAATATCGATATCACCATACAAATAGGGACATGCTTTTTCCACTTTAGAAATTCTATCCACAACAACCTGCTCCACCCTGAAATCATCGAATTTTTCAAAACCCCTTCTCTTCAGTTCACTAGTGGATTTAATTCTTTTAGCCCAAAAAGGCATAAGCTCATGCGCCCATTTCTTGGCTGCTGTTGCAACTTTTTCAATTGTCGGCCACATTCTTTCCATGTTTTTATTTTCTACCAGACAAAAAATAATTATCTACTGCGAATTCAAATTGCTCAATAAATAGCTGCTTGAAATAACTGATATTATTCTGTTCATAAAAAAGGATAACGGCTTTTTTATATTCAACCTCATCCACACTTCGATAGGAAAGCGGACAGATACTCTGCGCCATTAGAATAGCATTGCTAACCATGCGACTAGTTCTTTTATTGCCATCTTCAAAGGGCTGAATATATGCAATCATAACTGAAAGAATAATTGCTTTGGCGAAAGGATCTTTTTCCAAATTTACCAACTTGCAAGTTTCTTCCAGCGCCTCCTTGATTTGAAATTGATTATCGAGCGGGCGATATTTTGTTCCAACAATTCCAACCGGAGATTTGCGAAGCCCGTGCGATATTTTTAAATCTTGCGTCAATATAGAGTGGATGTCCTCTATTTTAGAAACAGTAATTTTCTGAAAAATATTTTTATTTTTACGGATATATTCCAGCGCTTTTTTATGATTAAGAATCATCGTCGCTTCTTCTTTTTTGTGTCCGCTGGCTTCTTTATTTTCCTTGATAAGCGATTCTGTTTCCAAAAGCGTATAGGTGTTGCCTTCAATTTGGGATGATTTCCAGCTCAATTCAATCATCAACCTTTCAAATTCCGTTTTTTGCGCGGACTCAGAAATATTCTCAATATTATGCTGGTATTTTTTATTTATTTTTTTCAGATATTCTTTTTCGGAAAAAGTAAAAACATCTTTCAAAAAAGAAAAAACACTGAAATCAAACCTGTCCCCAGCCTTTCGCTTATCTGTTTCGATTTTGAAATAAGCATCGTTGTCTATGGGCTTTATGAGATTATAATGTTTGGAAATTTCATAAACAGTTGCCCGCCCTTTGCCTTGTCGAATTATAAAGCCTGATTTGATAAGCATTTCCAGATCGCGATTTATTGTCGGCTTGGATATTTTCCCAAAAACTAATTGTAAATTTTCAATAATCCCGCTAACCGAAAAAAATTCCCCTTTTTCAAGGATTTCCAATATATTTTCCTGTCTTTTATTTAGCTTGTTTAGGGAATTTTTCATATAATCGTATCATTTGTATGCTCTAATCGTATCACATATGATACGAAAAGTCAAATCAAATCTCTCCCCAATTATCCCCCACTTTCATATCTAATGGAATTTTAAGCTTATGAACAAATATCTCTTATATTTGTAGATATTCAATCAACACTTTATATTGTCGCTTTTAGTCTTAAAAAAGGCATTTTTTGACAAAAAATTAAATTCGGTGTAGTATAATTGTACAATAATGACTAACTTAACTTATACTATGAACACGCTAGAGGAAATTCAAAAAGCATTGAAATTATTAGGCCTTAATTCTAATGCTATAAAATTTTATTTAGCCAGTTACACTAAGGGTTATGCTAGTGTTGGAAAAATTGCCGGCACTATCAAAATCGATCGTTCTTCAGCCTATTTGGCGTTAGAACAGCTGAAAACTGCTGGACTAATCGATGAAGAAGAAATTGGTTGCAAAAAACTTGTTTGCGCCCGACCACCCCAAGCGGTGCTAAGTCGTCTTCGAACACAAACAAAGAAGTTTAGGAATCAGTCTCTTCTTATTGAAGATCAATTACCTGAGCTTTTAGCAGAATACTCTCAAAAAAATAACCAGCCAGTGCTACAATTTTTTTCTGGTAAGGATGGGCTCAAGCAAATTACGGATGACATTTTGGATTATTGCCAAGGAGAACTGCTTGTTTTTTCTAACCAAAAAGAGGAAAAGAGAGTTTTTACTAGTATTGATCACAAGGAATTCATTCGTGAAAGAATGAAAAAAAATATCAGAATCAGAGTATTAACTCCCGACACACCCGAAGCTCATGCGCTTAAAAAAAGTGATGGCATGTCATTGCGCGAAACAAAAATTATCAATGAAAAAGAAATTCCTTTCACAAATGAAATCTACATTTATTGCGATAAGATCGCAATGCTTGAATTTGTGGATGATATTCAAGGATTCATTGTTAAATCTAAGGCTTTTGCTGAGGCACAGGCTTGGATTTTTGAAAAACTGTGGAAAATGTACAAATAATATCTTATTGATCTGCCCCTAGGTATACTGGTTATAAATATACTTCTGACACGGAATTTATTAATTTTGGGAGGTGTACTATGTTACAAAACGATCAACAGTATATGAAGAAAATCTGGGAAAAACTTGATCAATACAAAAACGCAGCAGCAAAGGAGAAGGATGCGCAAATCCTGAAAACTCTAGAAGAAGACTTATTAAAAGAACTATCTGAAATACCTGCATATAATAATCAGGAGGTTTCTCAATACTTTTTCTTTCAGTGCAGAAATATTGACGCTAGACTTCATTCCGTTGAACATTCACATATCACCATCCAATGATACTCCCTTTCTAAGTTACAAGATGAGCCGCTCTTTAAATATGGGCGGCTCTATTTTAAAAAACTCTAAAACTATGATTAAAAAAATAAAACTTGCAGTAATTTTTGGCGGACCAAGCGGAGAACATACTATCTCTCTGCGATCAGCTAGGGAAGTAATAGAACATCTGGATAAACAAAAATATGCAATCTTGCCAATAAAAATTTCTCGCGCTGGAAAATGGAACAGATCAATCCTACAAAACAAAATCGATCTAGCGATGATAGTCGGTCACGGAACCTTTATGGAAGATGGGTGTTTACAAGCTATCTTAGAATCATACCAAATCACATATCTTTTTTCTGATGTTCTTGCTAGCGCTTTAGCCATGAACAAATTTAAAACAAAAATAGTCGCCAAAAATACTGGGCTAAACATTGCTAAGGGCCTTCTGATAAAACACGGCGAAAAAATAAATTATTCGAAAATAATTCGGCATTTAAAATTTCCGATTGTTATAAAACCCAATGAGCTTGGTAGTTCTGTTGGAGCTAATATTACTAAAAACAAAGGTGAATTTATTACCGGCCTAAAGGAAGCTTTTCGATGGGGTAAGCAGGTTTTATTAGAAGAATTTATTGCCGGACGAGAACTTACTGTTGCAATTATGGGGAGAAATAAATTATCAATATTGCCTGTTGTAGAAATCAAACCACGCATTTCAGCGTGGTTTGATTACAAAGCGAAATATCGTAAAGATGGCAGTGAAGAGATCTGCCCCGCACAAATTCCACCAAACATTACTAGGAAGATACAATCTCATGCCAAAAAAATATTCGAGGCTATTGGTTGTCGCGATCTAGCTCGAGCCGATTTTATTTGGAACAAAAAAAATAATCTACTATATTTTTTAGAAATAAATACTATTCCCGGAATGACAAAAACTAGCATTGCACCGTGCGCTGCGCGTGTCGCCGGATTTGAACTTAAAGATTTTTTGGACATCTTAATTAAAAATGGCCTAGAAGAAAACTAAATCTCCCCCCAATTATCCCCCACCTTCACATCCACCACCAACGGAACTTTGAGTTTATAGACTTGCTCCATCGCTATTTTTATTTTTTGAGAGAAGTCCTCTGCAATTTTTTCTTCCACTTCAAATAAAAGTTCATCATGCACTTGCAAAACCGTGCGGACTTGGCCGGCGTATTGCGCCACCACTTTTTCCGCGGAAAGCATCGCCAATTTCATAATGTCGGCGGCCATACCCTGAATAGGCATATTGATAGCCATTCTTTCCGCTGCGTTTTGCACTTGGAAATTCGGTGAATTTATTTCCGCAATGTTTCTGCGACGGCCGATTTCTGTTTCAACGAACAAATTCTTTTTAGCAAATTCTTTGGTGTCGCGCATATATTTGGCCACACCGGAAAATTTTTCCATATACTCATTGATGAAATTTTTGGCTTCTTCCCGATCGATGCCCGCCGAAGCAGAAAAGCCAAAGACACTCATGCCATAGATGATGCCGAAATTCAGCGCCTTCGCCTTGCTGCGCATTTTTTCCGTCACTTGCGAAACTGGAATTTTGTTCACAATGGACGCTGTCGCGCGATGAATGTCTTCGCCGGCCACAAAAGCGTCAATCATATTTTTGTCACCCGACACATGCGCCACGACGCGCAAATCAATTTGCGAATAATCAGCGCCGACCAGTCGATAGCCCTTTTCTGCTTCAAAAGCTGTGCGCAAAAGTTGGCCGACATCCGTGCGAATGGGAATGTTTTGCAAATTCGGTTCCGAAGAAGACAAGCGGCCGGTGGCGGTCACCGCTTGATTAAACGAAGTGTGAATGCGCGACCGTTCATCTGTCAAAAGAGGCAAGGCATCCAAATAAGTAGTTTTTAATTTAAAAATTTCCCGATATTCCTCGATTTTTTCAATAATTTTGTGTTCCCCGCGCAATTTAGTCAGTTCGGCCGACGCGGTGGAAAAACCGGTTTTTAATTTCTTGATGTTGTCTGTGGAAATCTTCAAAGTGCCAAAAAGAATTTCACCGACTTGTTTGGGAGAATTAATATTAAACGATTCTCCGGCCAATTCATAGATACTTTTTTCCAAATTCACAATGCGCTTAGTTATTTTTTCCGAAATGCCGGCAAAAATTATTTTATTAAGGCGGATGCCATTATCTTCAATGCGCGCCAAAATTTCCACCAGTGGCATTTCGATTTTTTGAAAAACACTTTCCAGTGTGGGGACTAAGTCCCCCTTATGGGGACTTAGTCCCCTTTCTTTTTGCGTGGCGCTAATGTCTTGAATTTTTTTCTGATGGATGTTTTTCAATTTAAATATATAATCCGCTCGATGGCAAACTTTTTGTGCTACTTGTTCTTTGGATTCAATCTCCAGCCCCAACTGGCCTTTTTTATTATTCATTTCCATCTCTTCGCCCAACTCTTCCAAAACAATATTCGCTAAATCCGTTTTTCCACCAGGATTCAAAACATAGGCCGATAGCATGATGTCCCAATAAACATTTTTTAGTTCAATCCCAAACACTCGCAAGATTTCCATATCCAATTTCAAGTCATAACCAATCTTTCTGATTTTTTCATTTTCCAAAACATTTTTCAGTTTGGCAAAATTTTCCGCAGAATATTCTACAAAGCCCGCGCGACCGGTTTTATGTTCAATCGCAATGCCTTCAATCTGGCTTTCGAAATATTTCCCAGCCGTTTTTTTGAGCGTAAGTGCAATTTCTTCCACGCCATTCAGTGTTGCAATAAATTCATCCAATTTTTCCTTAGTTATCACCTCGAATTTGAAGTCTTTTACGCCTCCGAGGACCGTCCTCGAGGAATCCTGTAGCGCATCAGAGGACGGTCCTCCCGAACCCGCTTGCCCTGGCAACCTTTTGATTAAACTAAAGAAATTCAATTCCTGAAGCAACCCCACAATGATCGCTCGATCAAACTCGTGCGTCATCGCTTGCGCCAAATCCAATTTCACCGGTGCGTCCAAAACAATTGTGGCCAGCCATTTACTTTTGAAAGCGATGGCTTTGTCTTTTTCCAATTTATCTTTCACGGCGCCTTTGATTTCCGCCAAATTTTCATAAACTTTTTCCAATGACACATATTTCTGCAAAAGATCCGTGGCCGTTTTTTCACCAATCCCTTTGACGCCGGGAATGTTATCTGACGCATCGCCGCGCAACGCCTTGTAGTCAATCATCTGATTGGGTTGCAAACCAAAACGCACGACAACTTCCGGTGCGCCATACAAAACTGTGTCAGTAATGCCGCGACGCAGGGCATAAACTTTGGTTTTGTCACTCACCAGTTGCAAGGTGTCTAGGTCTCCGGTCACAATAATATTTTCAATGTCTGCGCCCGACACTTCCGATTGTTTCACCACAGTACCAATCACGTCATCCGCCTCGAACCCCTCTTTTTCATAAATCGGAATGTTGAAAGCGCGCACCAATTCTTTCACCCGTTCAATTTGCCCATACAATTCATCCGGCGCTTTGACACGCGTCGCCTTATATTCCGCATATTCCTTATGCCGAAAAGTCGGTGCTTTCAAATCAAAAGTCGCCAGAATATAGTCCGGCTGAAACCTTTCAATCACGCTGAGCAAGGTCGAAGCGAATCCATACACCGCGTTCACCAACTCGCCCTTTTTGGTCGTCAGCGGCGGCAAAGCATGAAACGAGCGATGAATAATCGCATTGCCGTCAATCACTACTAGTTTCTTGCCCCGTGAAATTTCGCCGGAGGCGGATGATTTCACTGGGGTTTCGTGTTTTTCACTCATAATACTAGCTATTATTACATATATAATCCTTTATTTAAAGCAAGCTTTGGTAAAATATTGGCTGTTTGTTACATGCCCACTACATTAAAAATGCCTTATTTGAGCAGTTTTTTTATCAAATATTAGCTTTTTAATACATGCCCGCTACATGATATCTATGCCCAAATCGGAATATATTCTTTTGTTTTATTTGATTCTTTTATGAGCTCTTCATTCAATGTGTCTCTAATAATTTTAGATGCTGCTGGATAATTTTTTTCACCAATACCAAATCTTTCTCTCAGGGAAGAATTTGTCATTTTTTCATTCGAAAGATACTTCAAAACGCAATGCTGATAGCAAGCCCTTATTTTATCCTCTCTATCCATTGCATTTAATTTTTTATGAGAATATATTGTAATTCTTGTAAAGTTTTCCAGAGACTCGAATTTTGGAGCAGGAAGTTGAAATAATTCAATGAGAGAAATAACTCTGTCTATGCCAGTTCCACCTTCCTCGCAAATTTTTACTCTCCTCATAAAAGCTGCTAGATCTTCATTTCTTGATTGAGGCGGATGATCAATAAATCTATCTGTGCTTATAAGCGGCTTACCTGGATTGGTTATCTCAATTCTATCACTGAAAATTTCTATCATGGGCCCTGCGCCTTTTTCCTTAAAGTCCTGATGTATCAAAGCATTGGCAACCAACTCCCTTATCGCCACCTCTGGATACATTTTTTTCTCAACCCTAAGAGCTTTTTTTATTTCCTCATTTGAAGGTAATTTATCATTAATATATTCAACAAGACCAGTAAACCCAACTGCGTATCCCAAAGTTCCGTCTTGTTCTTTGATTATTTGTATTCTATCTTTATTTTTATAAATTATAACTCTTATCGATTTTCTTTTTACGGTATCAAATTCTTTAATATTTTTAGCAAAGAGTATTGCCCCTAAATTTGTAATATCAAATGTATTTTCAGTTTTTCTATTTATTAACTTGTCTTGAGCCATCCTATCTAAAAATCCAGCCTTATCTGAAGGCAATGATTGTTGCGTTAAAGAAAAATATTTTGAATAATCAAGCAAATTTAGAACTTCATCATCAGAAACATTCTGCTTGGCAATTTCTTTCTCAAAGTTTTTATTTTTGAAATTATTCCATATTTTTCTTTCTTTATCAGGAAATTCCTTAAGCTCCCTATTTATACTGCCGATTCTGACATATTCTTTATTTGTAAAAGCCACGGGTCGATCAATGGCAGCAGGTATTTCAAATAGAATTATTTTTTTATCCTCATATATAAAATCATAGACTCTGAAATCAAGCTTTGGATTTAACCTTTGAATAATCCAATTTTCCACATCCTCATTTCCTATTTTCTCTTTTTTAAAATCAAATTTTGTTCCCAGCACAGCATGATCTCCGTCATTTATACCAAAAATTAAATAAGCAAAAGATTTGTCAAAAAGACATGCGCTATTTGCAAGTCCCGCTATTTTTTCTCCTATGTTTTTAGCATCAAAATAGCTAGCCTTAAATTCAACCCATTCTGTTTCGCTTGGCAATTTAACAATCTCTTCAAGCAATTTTTGCAATTGATCCTGATTCATACAATAAACTTTAATATAAAATATTTCTCATTTCCTAGGCTATTTTAACATATCTAAGCGAACACCCCAATTCCATCGTCAGCGGCGGCAAAGCATGAAACGAGCGATAAATAATCGCATTACCGTCAATAACTACCAGTTTTTTAAGTTTTTCACTCATATGTTAAGTATATAGCTAAATATAAATATATTACAATCCTACCTATTCTAAAGAGTCCCACATAAAATTAAACATAACCTTTTGCGTCTGGGCTATTTCTTGACTTTCTATTACCAGTGCCATTTCATTTTTTTGAAAAGAAAACATAGCGACCTTATTACTCCATATTACAGTTAAGCCATGATGTTCATATTTAGATGGCAGTATTTTCACTTCTCGCAATTGCTGCACTCCCAATTCTTTTCTTATTTTAGCCTCTGGAGATTCTCGAAGAATAGAGCGAATAAGAATTTTATTTTTAAGTCTTTTTTCGAGAAATCTAGGCCAATAACTTTCCAGATATTCTACATAATCCTTAGCTGAACCAAAACTTAAAATTTCTTTTCCCCTATCTTTCAACATTTCTTCCAAAATAATTTTCATTCCGTCCTTGCCTTGATAAAAACGAGTCGCTGGCTTTATTTTTACATTTCCATAAAGAGCAGCGAATTGTGGAATAGCCTCTTCAAACAGTTCAATTTTTTCCTTAGCTAGCGCAATAACATTCTGGGGATCTTCAGCATTAAAAATTTTCACCTTCTTTTTATAAAAAATTGAGACCAAATCTTTTTCCCATAAAAATTCTAGAACTTCATAACAAGTAGAGCGAGGCAGGCCTGCTCTTTTAGCTATTTTATATGCTGAAGCAGAACCCAATTCCAAGCAAATCAAATACAATTGAGCTTGTTTTTTTTCTAATCCATAATTTTCCAATATTTTTTCTAAATTCATATTTCGTTATTTAGTCGTCAAATACGACTACTTATTTACAATCTAATCTTAGCCTAAGTAAAGTAAATTGTCAATATCATTCTTAATTTTAGTTATATTTATTGACTGTTTATTTAAAAAGTATAAACTTCTCTATTCAGCAATAACGCTGATATGATCCTTAAAAAAATACGAGGTGCGCCATGAACTTACATCGCTTATATTTGTTAAGTAGCCCCAATGAAGCTTATTCCAAATTCACTCTTTCAGATAACACCATCTCTATAGAATTCCCGCCCAGCGGTGATGGATTTTTAAAATTTACTGACATTTCGGGCGTTATAAAGTTACATGAAGAAATAGAACGCAAAATGGGAAGCTCCCTTACCATCACCCGTGCAGAAATTCTAATTGATCCCCGTGAACACATCGGTTTTTCTGTTGAAGAACATGCTAGTTTCACTGTATCCAATTTCCCCCGTCCCGTCCCAGCGGATCAATTTGTCAATCCCTTTAAACCAATTTACCAAAATGAGTTTTTTGTTCTTTGCAGTTCTGGAAGATATAATCCCGAAATGGGTGATATTGATGAGATACTCAGAGACTGCCAATTGATTATTGAAAAACAGCTTTGGCTGGGCAACCGATTGTGCAAATTTGCCAATGTATTTACCCTCCAAGATAGGGACAATATCGGAGAAAAGGGAGAGATATGGGAAGGCAATCCAATAATCTATGTAGCCAAAACCATCACAATTGGTTTTGTGCCTAGATTAATGCCCCCCTCCAAAAAAAGAACTATGTTAGTTAATCACCTTATTAAATTGCAAGAAAATAAACTAAAGCTTCTTCAACAGCTAAAATAAGATGACTCGTACTCAATTTTACAAGGCAGGTGTCAAAACAACGACCCTGCCTCTTTTTTTTATCCGCCAAAACCGATGCGCTTCGCTGGTTTTGCGTCTTCCTTGAGAAGCATTCCCAGGGTTTCAAAAACAACCCTGAATTTTTTGTCATATTTTTTCTCCAGCAGCTCCAATTTTTCTCGCAAATCTTTGTGCGAAATCAACATTTTTCTTATTTGCGTAAAAGTCCGCATAATTTGAATATTCACCTGTACAGCTCTTTCGCTTTTCAACACACTTGAAAGCATCGCCACCCCTTGTTCAGTAAAAACAAATGGCAAATATTTTATATTCTCACCTCTCTTCAAGGTCACAATTTGTGACCTTGAATATTTATCATCATCTTTGTTCAAGGCGCCAAATTGGTACCTTGAAAATATTTCGGCTTCTTTGCTGTTTAATTGAAACATAAAGTCATCAGGAAATCTTGTTGCATTTCTTTTTACTGCTTGATTGAGCACTTTTGTTTCCACGCCATATAGCACTGCTAAGTCCCGATCAAACATCACTTTCTCGCCTCGGATGTAATAAATTTTTTCTTGAATTATTTTTTGCGGCAGTGTTAATATTTCTACCATATTTTTGTTTTTACTATTT
>CAZMNQ010000006.1:0-19359 GCA_964567695.1 uncultured Bdellovibrionales bacterium | reverse complement strand
CTCTTACAGGAGTAAAATGGACATTGAAACTTAATTGTTCAGTGGTTTATAATATCTAATAAAAATAGATGGAAAAAATAAAAAAGATAATCGTAGGCGTCGTTGTCGGCATAATTTTATTGGCGACGATTGTGACAGTATTGAATGTGTCGAGAATTGGTATTCCAATGGCAAATAACAGTGACGGTGTTTTTGGAATTCAAGGGGATGGTGTCAGTGAATCGTCTATGTCGGGAGTTATGATGGGATCGGCAACAAAATCTTCAAATACAGCTAGTTTTTCCGAAGGAGCTGTGACAGTTAGCCCAGAGGCGACGCAAAATGTTCCAGATAATAAAATAATCAGAACTGGCAATTTGAATTTGAAGGTTAACAGTGCTGACGAGGCGACTGGAAAAATTTCACAAATTGCCAAGGATAACGGCGGGGAAGTTTTTTCTTCTAATTTCTATCAGACCAGCAAAAACATTAAAAGCGGAACAATTGAAGTTAAGGTGCCGGTAGATAAATTTGAAAAAACTTTTGCGGAAATAAAAACAGTCGCGACACTGGTGGCGCGTGAATCAATTTCCGGACAGAATGTGACGATGGAATATGCTGATTTGCAGATTCGACTTAAAAACAAGCAAGCCGAGGAGCAATCTTATTTGAATATTTTAGACAGGGCTGGCAAGATTGATGATGTCTTGGCGGTGACTAGGGAGGTGGCCAGAACGAGAGGAGAAATTGAAAGCTTGCAAGGCAGGATAAAATTTCTTGATTCGCAAACTGACAAATCCAGTATCAGCGTTTCTTTGACGGAGGACGCCAACATCACTTTTTCGGACTCATGGCGGCCTTGGCAAGTGATGAAAGAAACTTTCAATACACTATTTAAGGATATTCAGGGTATTATAAACTTTATTATCGTACTGGTTATCAGGGTTATTCCGGTTATAATTCTCTATGTCATTATTTTTGGATTTGTATATTGGGTTGGCAAGAAAATATATTTTAGAATAAAAAAATAGTAATACATAAAATTGAGATTGAAATTAATTTGTTGAATAAAAATTATGATAGAGACAATGACTCCTTTGCCCGGAATGATGGAGGAAGAAAAAGAGAAAATAGAAATGCGGAAAAGAGTTGATGGGATTAAAGATAATAATGATCAAAGGCCCCAGGATAGTCCGATATGCGATTTGGCAGATAAAGAAAACGACTATAGAAAATTATTAAAATCTGAGGAGTTGTTTATTCAAATAGCTGAGAGGGCCAAGAAAGACGAGGAATCCAAGAAAGATGAGGAAAAAGCTAGAATATTGGTAAATAAATTGGGCGATATTCATTCGACTGTTGTTTTAGAAAAAATGGAAGCGAAAGAACAAGCCTGGATGGATGAATTGACGCAATTAAAAAACAGAAGAGCACTAAAGGAGGAAGGCGCACAAATATTAAGCTTGGAATCAAATCAAGGAAAGAATTGTTCACTCTTGATACTGGATATAGATTTTTTTAAAAAGATCAATGATACATATGGACATCCAGTCGGAGATAAGATTTTGGAAGATTTTTCTAAAATTATAGAGGACAATATTCGTACGGCGGATATTGCCTACAGATATGGCGGGGAAGAATTTGTGGTTTTATTGCCGGATGCTAATTTGGCCGAGGTCAGAGAGATAGCAGAAAGAATCCGAGAAAAAGTTGAAGCCCATGCCTATATTCTTACGGATGGCACCGAAATTAAACACACAGTTAGTATTGGATGTTCAGATGTAAGTCAGATTAAAAATCCTAAAAAAAGAATGTCAAAAGAAGAAGCTACCGAGGCATTGGAAGAATTAATTATCAACGCTGACAAAGCTCTTTATGAAGCTAAAGAAAATAAGAGAAATCAAGTCGTTATGTTTAGTCCTGAAGAATAAAAACGCCAATTCGTTATAAATTGCAAAAAGCCTTCCTTTTTCGGGAGGGTTTTTGTTTTCTTGAAAAAAAAGCTGAAGTGCGTTAGAATGGATAAATAAGGCAACACTTCTATGGAAACATACAATCCGAAAGTAATTGAGGCTAAATGGAGGGAAATTTGGGGAAAAGCCAATTCTTCCAAAATTGACAGGGACGATGATTCCAAGGAGAAATTCTATATTTTGGATATGTTTCCATATCCATCCGGAACAGGCTTGCATATGGGGCATACGGAAACTTATGCCGCTAGCGATGTTTTTTATCGTTTCAAGAAAATGCAGGGTTATAATGTTCTGCATCCGCAAGGCTTTGATTCTTTTGGTCTGCCGACAGAAAATTATGCTATCAAAACCAGAACAAAACCAGCTGAGATAACTCAGCAAAATATAACAACATTTATTAATCAAATGAAATCTTTGGGTTTTGATTATGATTTCAGTGAAAAAGTAATCACTTCCGACCCGGGTTATTATAAATGGACGCAGTGGATTTTCGGAAAATTTTTCGAGCAGGGCTGGGTGTATAAAAAAACCCAAAAAGCCAATTGGTGTTCCTCATGCCAAACAGTCATTGCTAACGAACAAGTGCTAGATGGCAAATGTGAAAGATGTGGAACAGAAATTTTGCAAAAAGAAGTGCCAGGCTGGTTTTTTAAAATCACGGACTTTGCTGAAGAATTGATTGCGGATTTGGAAAAAGTTGATTGGCCGGAGCATACCAAGAAAAACCAGATAAATTGGATTGGAAAGTCAGAAGGAGCGGTTGTAAAATTTCCAATTTCCTCCGCCGCAGCGGACCAATTTCCAAACAATAAAGCAATTTCCAATGATCAAAATTATTTAGAGGTATTTACTACAAGAGTGGATACAATATTTGGTTGTACTTATTGCGTAGTGGCGCCGGAGCATCCTATAATCGCGCAACTCATATCGCAAATCGCAAATCGCGATGAGGTTGAAAAATATGTTGAAGAATCCCAGAAGAAAACTGATTTGGATAGGATGGAAGCCAAAGAAAAAACTGGTGTGGAGCTTAAGGGCGTGAAAGTTATTAATCCTTTTAATAATGAAGAGGTGCAGGTATATGTAGCGGACTATGTTTTGGGTGGCTATGGCACCGGCGCAGTGATGGCCGTGCCGGCGCATGATGAGCGGGACTTTGAGTTTGCTAAGAAATATAATTTAGAAATAAAAAAGGTTATTTTTTCTTATGGAGGATCAACTTCATTTGGAAATAATGAAAAAGAAATAATAGATGAGGAAATAGAAAAAAATAAAGAGGATGTTTTTATTGAAGACGGATACTTAAAATTTGCAAATGATTTTTCAGGTATGAAATCTAACGAGGCTCGTGAAGAAATGTCTGGGTGGCTGGAAAAAGAAGGTCTTGGTAAAAAAGTTATAAATTATCGCTTGCGCGATTGGTCGTTTTCTCGACAAAGGTATTGGGGCTGTCCGATTCCGATTGTGTATTCGCCAGATGGAGAGGCACATTTGATTCCGGAAGAACATTTGCCATGGACACTGCCGGAAGATGTGGATTTTATTCCCACAGGCGTGGCACCCTTGGCCAAATCGGAAGAGTTGAAAAAGCGCGTGGAGAAAATTTTTGGTGCCGGTTGGACAGCGGAATATGACACGATGGACACTTTTGTGGATTCTTCTTGGTATTTCTTGCGCTATCCTGATTCGCACAACGGCGAAAAATTCTGTTCAGACTCAAGGCTCCAAAAATGGTTACCGGTTGATTTGTATATCGGAGGTGCTGAGCATACCTATATGCACCTGCTTTTTGCCAGATTTTTTACCAAAGCGATGCACAAAATCGGTCTGATTGATTTTGATGAACCTTTTCTTAAGTTGCGCCATCAAGGCATGGTGCTGGATAAGTTTGGCAAAAAGATGTCCAAGTCGAAAGGCAATGTAGTCAATCCGGATAGCATGGTGGAGAAATTTGGAGCGGATTCCGTCAGAACCTATATGCTTTTCGCATCGCCCTTGGAGGATGAAGTAATTTGGAATGAAGAAAATGTCATTGGTATTTATCGATTTTTGGAAAAAGTCTGGAAGTTATCTTTCAAAGTTTCCGGCACAGCGACGGTAAATAAAAAATTGCAAACATTGCTGCATCAGACGATAAAAAAAATTACAGAAGATATGGAAAATTTAAAATATAATACAAATATTTCAGCCATGATGATTCTTGCCAATGCTATGGAAAAGGAGAACGAAATATCAGTTACGAGTTACGAGTTACTAGTTACTATGCTAGCGCCTTTTGCTCCGCATATTGCCGAAGAAATTTGGTCCTCCTTCGCTAAGGCTACGGAGGATAAAGAAAAACAGAAAAAATATGAGCAATCTATTTTTTTACAAGAATGGCCGGAATATAATTCGGAACTGATTAAAGACGAGGAAATTAATTTGGTTATTCAAATCAATGGCAAGGTGCGTGATATGATTCTGGTCAGCGCGGATATTTACGAAGAAGAAGCCAAAAAAGTTGCCATGGAAAGTGAGAAGATAAAAAATCATTTAGACGGCAAAGAAATTAAAAAAATTATTTTTGTTCCAGGAAAGCTTTTAAATATCGTCGTTTAATCTAATAGTTTAATAACAATCGTATGCAAGTAGTAATTTTGGCGGCTGGACGAGGAAAAAGAATGAAGGATTTGACCAACAGTATCCCGAAGTCGATGTTGAAAATAAAAGGCAAACCAATTTTAGAATATAAGCTTAACGCATTGCCAAAAGAAATTAAAGAAGTTGTTTTTGTGATTGGCTATTATGGTGAACATATAATGAACCATTTCAAGAGATATTTTAATGGCCGAAAAATAACCTATGTTTTTCAAACTGACCTAAATGGCACTGGCGGAGCCCTGTTTTTGGCTCGAAGTGTTTTGAGAGATAAATTTTTAGTGATGTTCGGCGACGATTTGTATCATAAGAAAGATATAAAAAGAATAATTAAGCACGACTTGGCTGTATTAGGAAAAGAAGTGGATGATGTTAGTAAGTTCGGAATCATTAAAACTGATAAAATGGGTTATATGATAGAAATTGTAGAGAAGCCAAAGCGTTCAAAAGATAAATTGGCAAGTACCGGAGTCTATATGATTACAAATAAAATATTTGAGTATGATCTCGTTCCGATTGGCGGAGGGGAATTTGGATTGCCCCAAACTTTAGCTAAAATGGCTAAGGATTATAAAATAAAAGTTGAAAAGTCCACAATTTGGCATGCGATCGGCAATCCAGAGGACTTAATTAGCGCTGAAAAAATTATCCATAAATTTATTTAAGTATGAAAAATAAAAATATTGTGACAATAGGCGGAGGTACAGGAAGTTTTATGCTTTTGTCCGGATTAAAAAAATATCAAGTTGACTTATCAGCCATTGTTTCAATGGCGGATGATGGCGGGTCAACGGGTGTGTTGCGCGATGAATTGGGGGTTTTGCCGCCAGGCGATGTTCGGCAATGTCTCGTAGCGCTTAGTGATTCATCAGAAATATTACGCAAGCTTTTAAGTTATCGTTTTGAAGAAGGGGGTCTTAAGGGGCACAATTTTGGTAATCTGTTTTTATCGGCCTTAGAAAAAATAAGCGGCAGTTTTGAAATTGGAATTGAGGAGGCTATTAAGATACTGAATGTAAAGGGTAAAATTATTCCAGTTACTAACGATGATGCCAGGATTTTTTTAAAACTAAAAAATGGAAACATTTTAAAAGGAGAGGATAACATAAATAAGTCGGAAATAATTCAGAAAGATGGTTTTGAAAAATTATATTTTGAACCGGCCGTGAAAGCCAGCCAAAAGGCAATACAGCATATTTTGGAAGCTGATTTGATTTTAATTGGACCGGGAGGATTTTATACCAGTATATTGCCGAATTTGCTGGCTTTTGGAATTTCTGAAGCTATCAATAATTCAAAGGCAATTGTCATATATAATTGTAATCTGACTAACAAAAAGGGACAAACTGATGGATTTAGCTTAGATGACTATGCTAAGGAAGTAAACGCATATATGGGAAAAGACAGGCTGGACTTTGTCATATATAATTCTAAAAAACCTGATGAAAAACTTATTGAAAAATATCAGAGCCAACAACAGCAGTTGGTTGAATTTGATCCGGGAGAGAATAAAAATAGGACTTATAAGGTTATCAGCGCGGATGTGCTAAGTGATGAAATATCGGAATATGGCAGTGCTGATGTTATTGCTTCCACGCGGGCGCTTATTCGGCACGATAGCAATAAATTAGCTAAAGCCATTTTTCTGGTATCAGAGATGGAGAACTATAAAAATATAATCAAAGATATAATATAGTGAAATGAAATTTTTTATTGATTTTGATGATGTTATTTTTAATACAAAAAGACTTTCAAGCGATTTAAAAAATCTTTTTTTTCAGTGTGGTATTTCCGATGAGACTTTTAAAAAATATTATTATAATGAAAATAAAAGTTATGATCCTTGGGCACAAATTAAAAAAATTCAAACTGAATCTGGAAAAGATTTGTCTGAGCTTGAAAATAATGTCAGTAGTTTATTAAAAAATTTAAAAGACTATGTTTTCGATGATTTTTGGGATTTTTCAAAAAAAATTGGCAAAGAGAATATTTTTATTTTATCTTTTGGGGATACTAGTTTTCAAACACTTAAGATTAAAAATTCTGAAACAAATAGTTATGCGAATATGATGGATATAGCCAATGGTTTAAAATCAGAGATCATAAAAGACGCTTTTCCTGAAATTCATACAACAGAAAAAGAAATGATATATTTTATTGATGATAGGGTGGGGCATATTGAAGAAATAAAAAAAGAAATTCCTCAAATAAAAACAATTTTAGTTAAAAGGTCAGAAGGCAGATATAGTGACGATAAAAATAAATATTGCGACTTTGAATTTAAAAATCTTAAACAAGTGGAAAAATATATATTAAAATAAATGGCAGAAAAAAATCAAAATATAAAAAAAGTTGAACAACCCAAAGAAAAATTTTTTACGCTTTCTGAATTCCGCCATGAGGCGGGGATCCCGCTTATTTTAGCTAAAAAAATGGTTATTTGGGGCGTGGTCAAGGCAGAACGGTCGATTGATGGAACGCTTAGGATTGCCGGCCCGGAAGTTAAAAAAGCCATAGTACTAATAGAAAAACCTTGGGTCAAAGCCTATTATTTTTTGCGCGCACTGGGACCGGGGCTTATTACCGGCGCGTCAGATGATGATCCGTCCGGCATTGGAACATATTCTTCAGTGGGAGCAAAATTCGGTTTTGGTATTTTATGGATGGCGGCATGGCTTTTGCCGATGATGCTGGCGGTTCAGGAAGTCTGCGCGCGCATCGGGATTGTAACTAATCGCGGTTTGGCCGGAGTGCTGCAGCAGCATTACAAGAAGAAAATTGTGGGCGTGGCGGTGGTGCTTTTGATTTTTGCCAACATTGTGAATATTGGAGCTGATCTGGGCGCGATGGCGGCATCATTGCGGCTACTGGTACATATAAATTTCTATGTGGCAGCCATATTTTTTGCCATACTGACTATTATATTAGAAATCTTTATCGGCTATCATTTATATATAAAATTTTTAAAATGGCTGTCCATCTCAGTGTTGGCTTATATTGTGACGGGATTAATAATTAACCCAGAATGGAAGGTTGTTTTTACTTCTGCCTTTATACCAAAAATAATATTTAGCAAGGAGTATATTTTTGCAATGATTGCGGTGTTTGGAACTTCAATAACTCCCTATCTTTTCTTTTGGCAAACTTCGGGGGAAGTTGAGGAAAATAAACTACATCAAAAGTTACATAAACTATTGCGAAAAAATGAAAATAACGGCGTACACGCTCGGATTGGCCGGATGAGAACGGATGTCGGAACCGGAATGTTTTTAGCTAATCTGGTTTTATTTTTCATAATTTTGACTACGGCGCAAGTTTTATTTAATCAGGGAATTACTGAAATTGAATCGGCACATCAAGCGGCCGAAGCCTTGCGTCCTTTGGCTGGTGATTATGCATATTGGCTGTTTGCCTTCGGCATAATTGGCACTGGAATGCTGGCTGTGCCAGTTCTGGCTGGTTCAGGCGCCTATGCTTTGTCAGAAATTATGAAATGGCGGGAAGGGTTAGAATTGAAATTTTCTCGCGCCAAAGGATTTTATCTAGTTATTACTTTTTCTATTCTTATTGGATTGTCTTTGAATTTTTTCCATATCAACCCAATCAAGGCCTTGTATTATTCAGCCTTTTTAAATGGTCTCATCGCTTTGCCGCTGTTGGTTGTTATTATGATTGTCGGGGATGATAAAAAAATAATGGGGCGGGAAACTCATCCGGTTTGGGTCAGAATTTTCGGTTGGATGGCGGTTCTGTTTATGATAGGCGCGATTATCGCGACAGGAATATTGTATTTATAATTTATGGATGTACAAAAATTAGAAAAAATTTTACAGGAGAAAAATCAGCCCAAATTCCGCGCGGAGCAAATTAAAAAAGCCATCTATCAGGAGGGTGTTTCAAATTTTTCTGAAATCTCAACTATCTCAAAAGATTTGCGAGAAAATTTGGAAAAAGAAATTAGGTTGTTATCTTTTGAGGTGCAACAAGTTCTGGTTTCCAAAGACAAGCAATCCATAAAAGCGCTGTTGAAATTGCCGGACGGCAATTTAATTGAGACAGTTTTAATTTCTCCCATCAAAGATGTTTGGTCAGCTTGCATTTCGTGCCAAGTTGGATGTGCCATTGGTTGCCATTTTTGCGCGACGGGCAAAATGGGGCTCACAAGAAACCTGACCTCAGAAGAAATCACCGATCAAATTTTATTTTGGAAACAATATCTGGCAAAAAATTTAAAATTTAAAATTTCAAATTTAAAATTAAATCCAAATGATAAAATTCAAAATTCAAAATTAGAAATTCGAAATTACGATGTCAACAGCATCGTCTATATGGGCATGGGTGAACCGTTTTTAAATTGGGAACAAGTTAAAAATAGCCTCAAAGAATTAATTGACCCATCGCTATTTGGTTTTGGCTCGCGCTCCATCTCTGTTTCCACTTCCGGCATTCCGGAAGGCATCCAAAAGTTGGCCGATGAATTTCCACAAGTGAATTTGGCGCTGTCTTTGCATTTTGGAACTGATGAAAAAAGAAGCGCGGCGATTCCGATTAATCGTAAAAATAATTTGGCAGCTTTGCGCGAAGCATTGAAGAATTATTTCCAAAAAACCAAGCGCAAAGTTTTTTTGGAATATATAATGCTCTCGGGCGTGAATGATAGCAGTGCTGACGCGGATGATTTGGTTCGATTTGTTAAATCAATCGGCAAATCGCAACTGTTGCATGTTAATCTTATTCGCTACAACGCGACTGACTCGGAATTTAAATCTTCTTCCAAGGAACGCACGGTGCTGTTTCGGGATTATTTGGAAACCATGCCTGCCGGCAGGCAGGAAAATAAGATTAGCGTTACGATTCGTAAGAGCCTCGGCGAAGAAATTCAAGGCGCCTGCGGACAACTTGCCGGAAAGTAAATTTTAACCTATATTTACGGAATCTGAGAATAATAAAGCAATTAAGTATGACAAAAAATAGAATTGAAAAATTATTGGACGCAGTCAATTTTCCGGCGGATGTGAAAAAAATTCCAGCGGAAAAATTGCCGCAACTGTGCGGTGAAGTGCGCAAGTTTTTAATCGAAACTGTCTCGCAGGTTGGAGGTCATTTTGGCTCAAACTTGGGTGTAGTGGAATTGACGGTAGCTTTGCATCGCGTTTTTGATACGCCGAAAGATTTGCTGATTTGGGATGTTGGTCATCAGGCTTATCCGCATAAAATTTTGACCGGCCGCAAAAATCAATTGCACACCATCAGAAAAAAAGGTGGCTTAGCGCCTTTTCCTAAGCGGGAGGAAAGTGAATATGATGCCTTGAGTGTCGGTCATTCCAGCACTTCCATCAGTGCCGCGACCGGCATGGCTTTGGCTAACAAAAATAAAAAACCTTCTCCGCAAGTGGTGGCTGTAATCGGAGACGGCGCGCTCACCGGCGGAATGGCTTTTGAGGCTTTGAATCACGCCGGAGATGCCGAGGCGGATATGCTGGTGATTTTGAATGACAATAAGATGTCTATTTCACCCAATGTAGGTGGCATGGGAAAATATTTAACGCGCCTCATTTCTTCGCCGGCCTATGTGCGATTGCGTAGTAAGGGTCGGGAAATGTTAAAGGATATGCCGACCATCCAAGATTTTTTGCGTCGCGCCGAAACCTATACTAAAGGTATGATTGCGCCGGGAACGCTTTTTGAAGAACTGGGCTTTCAATATTTCGGACCAATTGACGGACATGATGTGCAACTTTTGGTGACGGTGTTAACTAATTTGAAAAATGTGCGAGGGCCGAAAATTTTGCATGTTATAACTAAAAAAGGCAAAGGCTATGCGCCAGCCGAGCAGGATGAATTTTCTTTGCACGCGGTGAAGCCCTCGGATTTTATCGCTGGCAAAAAAAAGGAAAAAACTAAACTGACATATATGCAAGTTTTTTCCGATTGGATAGTTGCGACTGCTAAAAAAGATGTGCGTCTGCATAGTATCACGCCCGCCATGTGTGAGGGGTCCGGCCTTATTGAATTTAGCCATAAATTTCCAGAGCGCTATCACGATGTGGGCATTGCGGAACAACACGCCGTGACTTTCGCGGCCGGCTTGGCTTGCGCCGGAGAAAAACCGGTCGTGGCCATCTATTCATCTTTTTTGCAACGCGCCTATGATCAATTTATTCATGATATTGCGTATCAGAATTTGGATGTTTTGTTTGCAATTGATCGCGCCGGCATTGTTGGACCGGATGGCGCCACGCACGCTGGAAGTTTTGATTTGTCTTTTATGCGCATTGTTCCAAATTTAGTTATTATGGCGCCGGCTTCGGAAAACGAATGTTACGGGATGTTGGAAGCAGGTTATAAACATAAAGGTCCGGCGGCCGTCAGATATCCGCGGGGTGGCGGAAACGGCGAATATGACGAGCGAAAAAAGGAAATCATTGAAATTGGCAAAGCCAAAATTATTCGCGAAGGCCAAGACATTGCAATTTTGTCTTTCGGCGCTGTGTTGGACAGTTGTCGCCAGGCAGCGGAAAAATTAAATGCGTCGTTGGTTAATATGCGGTTTGTGAAACCGTTGGACGAAGAAATGCTTAGAAAATTGGCACAGGCTCACAAATATTTTGTGACTGTTGAAGACAACGCGATTGCTGGCGGCGCGGGCAGCGCAGTCAATGAATTTGTTTTGAATAATAATTTGAATGTGAAAGTGAAAAATCTCGGCCTATCGGACAGATTTTCGCAACATGGTTTGCGGGAAGAAATTTTGGCGTTGGAAGGCTTGGATGATGACAGTATCTTGAAATCCATAGAAAAATTTGTCAATTTTAAGTAGGCTTGTTTAAGCCATTTTAAACGGCTAAATCGCGATCTAGCCGTTCACAGATTAGATATCTTTTTTCAGATAAGTGTTTTGTAATTTGTAACCCAGTTTTCGGTAATAGTTGCGCACGCCGACGCCTGAAATTACTACAATCTTTTTCAGGCCATATTCTTTTTTGGTGATGCGTTCTGCTTCTTGCATAAGTCTTTTGCCCAGGCCGATGTGTTGAGGTGAATTTTTATCGTGCTGGTTTATTTGGGCTAATTTACCATAAGTGTGTACTTCGCGGATGAGAGCAGAATTTCTGAGAGCGGGAATAAAATGCTGTGTGTTATTTTCCGATGGAATGCGCAAGCGCAACAGCGCAAAAAGTTTCTTCTTATTGGCCGAAACATATTGTAAAAAAATTTCTTTTCCATCTGAGGCGTCGTAATTAATTCTGTCTAAAATAATTTTCTCCGCCTGCTTCGCTATGCTATTTTCTGATTCAGTTGAAACTGTATTTTTTGTTAAGCTTGTGTAATCCGCTTTTTCTTTTAGACTACGAAGCATTGCGGGCAGGTCTCTAATCGTATAATCCGATTTGACTTCGCGGCAACGGATGCAAGGACACTGAGATTCGTGCGCGATCATCTGGCGCAAATTGGAAATGGTCGGGCCGGCCATAATAGACGAAGTTGGCACATCCCGCACGAGGCGGGCGATGCGAACGAAAGGCGGAATAATTTCCCTTTTGATTTTCAAAATAAATTTAGCAAATTCCGCATTGCCCAAAGGCTGATATTCTCCCTTTTTCCACATGGAATAGAGCTTGGTATTTTTGGTAACCACAGTCGGATAAATTTTCAACATATCGGGCTGGAAGGTAGAATTAGAAAATAATTCCTTGAACATTTGAAAATCTTTTTTTAAGTCTGACCCAGGCAGTCCCGGCATAATATGATAGTTTATTTTAAAACCGGCATCTTTCAAAAGTTTGGTGGCGTCAATCGTTTCTTGGATGCCATGCCCGCGTTTATTTATTTTCAAAACCGGATCAAAGATGCTTTGCACGCCCAGCTCTACGCGGGTGCAACCGAGGTTTCTAAAATTCAAAATTTCTTGCGCGTCAATATAGTCCGGTCGGGTTTCCAGCGTCAAGCCGACGATGCGGCATTTGGCCATTTCATTCTTTTTTTGTTCATCTTGTAAATCAATTTTGCGTTTTGCGATATGCGTTTTATGTTTTGCGTAATCATTACACGCCCGAAAACATTCCGCAATAAACTTGGTCTGATAATTTTTGGGTAAATATGAAAAGGTGCCGCCCATCACAATCAGCTCGATTTTGTCGATTTGGTGGCCATTGAGTTCCAGCGCGCGCAAGCGGTTCTGGACTTGCTTTCTGGGGTTAAATTTGGCCGAAATTGCCCGCATAACCGCCGGTTCATTCGAAAGGTAGCTTTTGGGCATTTCTTTCTCAGAGGGGCAATATATGCACTTGCCGGGGCAGGGATAGGCCTTGGTCAAAACAGCCACCACGGCCACGCCGGACTGGGTACGGATTTTCTTGCTGAGCAGGATTTTCTCAAAATCCGGGTCTCTGTAAATCTCTTTTTTGGCCACTAATTTTTCATAATGTTCGCGCATATCCGCGTTGGTTGGCGGTTGCACCCCTAGTTTTTTGCAGATGCTTTTTTTAAGACGAGAAAAATCATGCGAGTCTTTGATTCCTGCTTCCATTGCTAATTTTATGAAATTGTCGTAGCTCTTTTTCATTCATTAAGCCTAATACACTACAGTGTAATAATCAAGGGTGTGTCATCGGAGACTCAACCTCCCAAATGGAGGTTGAGCCTCCATCCATTTTTGCTTCAAAAATCTTCGTTTGACAGAAAGTGTCGGGGTGGGGGGTAGTATTAAGATAGTATTTATAAATAATTAATATAAAATGATATGAACAATAATCCAATGGAAAAAATGGTTGCGCCAAAGCCAAAACAAGAAATTAATGACGAAATTAACGAAGGACTTCAAGATCACGGTAAACCTAGTCAGGAGCAAAATGAAATTATTTTAAGAGAGAACGAAGTCGCTTCTTTTAGAGATGATTCAGGAAGGAGTGACATAATTTTTGGAAGAAATGAAGATGCTGCTAAAATAATAGATTTTATAAATTTTGACATTCCCACCTGGAATGAATTTATTCCTCAATCTAAGTGGGACGAATGGAGAATTGAAGAAATAAAAAATTTAGGTGTCATTGCTAGACATCATGGAGATCCAGTTGAAAATCAAGAAGATATAAATCAAAATAATATTTTCACTGTAGATTATTATTTAAAAAAACACCCAGAAATAATTGCTCAAGCTGAAAAAAAGATTGATAAATTAATGTCTTACCTTAAGGGAATATTGCCTGAAGATACGAAGCATGAACACGAAAACAGAATGGGGAAAATAGTGAATCGCATAACGGGTTTCAGCATCTATTTAAAATACTCTGATGAGAATGAGTCTAAATATAAAATTGAACTTAAAAAAGGAGAAGGTGCTGGGCTGCCGATAGAACAAATAAGAAATATTATTACTGAAAAGGGCAATCCTAAAAGCATTATCCTTGCATCTTTTGATGGTGATGATGATGGTAGCGGTGATAATATTTACAATGAATTTGAATATCAATTTGATAGGGATTTAGATGATAAATTAAGAAAATAAATTATTGAATATTTTTAAATTTCTCTTTTCTCCCGAAGGTTGAGCCTTCGGGAGATTTTTGTTATACTGCTGACATATGAGAAAAACAGAATTTGCCAACGGAGAATTTTATCACATTTATAATCGGGGAGTGGATAAACGAGATGTCTTTTTGGATGATAGGGATTATCGAAGGTTTTTACTGTCCCTGATTGAGTTTAATTGCATCGAACCAATTGGTAGTTTATATGAAAAATATCTTCGTGATAAGCAAATAAGTGAAAATGGAGGCTCAACCTCCATTATGGAGGTTGAGCCTCCATTTTCACCTCCGAAGAAACTAGTTGAGTTTATTTGCTATTGCTTGAATCCGAATCACTACCACTTTATATTGCGACAACTCGAGGATAATGGAATAAAGAAATTTATGCATAGATTAGGAACGGCCTACACAATGTTTTTTAATAAAAAATATAAGCGATCGGGGTCGCTCTTTCAGGGCAGATTTAAAGCGATTCACATTGATTCAAATGAATATCTTTTGTATCTTTCCGCATATGTTAATCAGAATCATTTTATTCATGGAATGGGAAAGGAAGATTGGAAATATTCCAGCTTGGCAGAATATAAAAATTTGCATAATGGCAATGTTTATATTTGCAATACCGATTCAGTATTAAAACAGTTTAAAAATGTTGATGAATATTTAGAATTTTCAAATATAAATGCCTTGTATCTGAAAAATAAAAAAGAGGAACAAAAATATTTACTAGAAGACATTTAGAAAATTGAACTAGGCGTGGAGGTTGAGCCTCCATAAGGGAGGCTCAACCTACTAAAGCAGTATGAAAAATAGTGTAGTTAATAAAATTTTACAGGAAACTGAGATTGGCTATGATCGGATGGCGGAAAAGTTTTCGGGAACGCGGAATTTTTTCTGGTCGGATTTGGAATTTATTCAAGATTATATTCAGGCGGGGGACAAGGTGCTGGATTTTGGTTGTGGCAATGGTCGGGTATTGGATATTTTTAGCGACAAAAAAATAGAATATTATGGTGTGGATATCTCACAAAAATTAATTGATTTGGCTAAGTTGAAATACTCTGAATTTAAGCATAATTTTGTAAAAGTATCGGGTCAAGCTAGTCTACCATTTTCGGATAATTTTTTCAATAAGGTCGTTTCAATTGCAGTCTTTCATCATTTTCCGGACAAAAAATTTCGCTTGGATATGATTCGGGAATTATATCGAGTAACGCAGCCGGGCGGCGAGATTATTGTGACCGCATGGAATTTGTGGCAATCAAAATATCGTAAATATATTCGAAAAAATAGATGGCGCAAAATATTTTTTTTGAGCAAATTGGATTGGTCGGATTGTGAGATTCCATTTAAAAATAATGAAGGAAAGGTTTTTAAAAGATTCCATCATGCCTATGCGCAAAAAGAATTGGTTGAATTATTTTCGCAAGCGGGCTTTGAGGTTTCCGAAGTGCGGGTGGTGAATAATAAAAATTTAGTTTTAATCGGAAAAAAAATATGAACCCCGCACTAACTTTTGATTGTAACGCATATTTGACTTGATGGAGTGGGCGAGGTAGCATTTAAATAATTAATATACTTCGGATATTATTAAAAAATTAGTAATATCAAGAGTTAGTGCGGGGTGAAAAAGAAAGTAAAGGCTCTAGTGCTTTTTTCCGGCGGGCTAGATTCAACGCTGGCAATTAAAGTACTGGAAAAACAAAATATTGAGGTGGTGGCGCTGTCGTTTGTCAGTTATTTTTTCGGTGACGCCAAGGCCAAAGAAAGCGCGGAAAAAAATCGCATCAATCAACGCTCAGTTGATTTTGCCGACATGCATTGCGAAGTGGTGAAAAATCCTAAGCGCGGCTATGGCAGCGCGATGAATCCGTGCATTGATTGCCATCTGCTCATGATTCGCGAAGCGGGCAAAATAATGCGCGTGGAAGGTTTTGATTTTGTGGCGACCGGTGAAATTCTGGGTCAACGGCCGATGTCGCAAAATTTGCACTCGTTGCAATTGATTGAAAAGGAGGCCGGCTTGGAAGGGCGATTATTGCGACCGCTTTCAGCTAAATTACTAGAAGAAACAACTATTGAAAAAAATGGTTTGGTGGATAGAAATCAATTGCTGGATATCTCCGGTCGCTCCAGAAAAAGACAATTTGAACTGGCCAAGGAGTTTAATCTAAATTATTATCCAACTCCAGGTGGTGGTTGTCTTTTGACAGAAAGTGAATTTGGCAAAAAATTAAAAAAACTTTTAGCAGAAATTAAAAATCCATCCGCTTCTGATTATGCTTTGTTGCAGATCGGGCGAGTTTTTTGGGTGGAGGGGGCGCGGATTATTGTCGGCAGAAATTCGGCAGAAAATGAAAAGCTAAAGAAATTAAAGGAACAAAGCAATACAATAATAGAACTGAAAAATTTTATGGGTCCGGTGGTTTTGCTGCGCGGGCCAGTCACTGAGAAGGTGATGGAGGAAGCCAAAAAAATAACTGCCAGCTACTCAAGGCACACAAAAGGACTAGATTATAAAAAATTGGAGTTTTTGGTTATGGTTTAACTTTTCTTCAGCGCATCAAAACATTCATTTTTACTGGCCAAAATAGCCAGTTTTTGTGGTATAATTTTTCTAAGAAGTTATCCACAACTGACACTGCTTTTAGTTGAAAAAAGAGTTAAAATAAGATATAATTAGCAAATCAGAATGATATTAAATATTTTATGATTAAAGAGACGTTTTTGTGGATTTTAGCCTAAAAAAGCAGCATGATTTTTTCAAATAAAAAAGAAAACAAAATATTAAAATCAGAGCGAAGAATCTTTGAAAGAAAAAATTTTCAAGAAGGGTCTTTTCATGGCATGGACAGCGTTTATTTGCCAGTGAGAAAAACGGTTAAGGTGAGGAAAAATTTAAAAATGTATCTTGCTTTTTTAATTAGAACTTACAAGACAATTGCGAAAAGTAATTTTTTAAAAGATACTTTTATTTTTCTAAACCTAATCTTTAGAAAAAATAGCAATTATTCGATTACGAATATTAAATTTATTTGGAAAAAAGTATCTTTGCAGTTAGATAATATTTTTGAATCTTTTATAATTATCCTGCGGAAAAAATTTAAAATTTCCATCCAGAAAAAATGGTTCAAGCGATCATTCGCTACGGTATTGATTTTGGTTTTGATGGCGGGACTGTTTACAGGCAATAATAAATCATACGGTTATACTTATACTTTTCAACAGGATAGTTGGGCTGGCGGAACATCGGTCAATAATGCCAATCATACAGACAACAAAACTGGTTGGACCAATTACACCAGCAGCTCTAACCTGACCGTAGGCAGCACGATCACCTTGCCGAACAATAATAATTCAATTACGCAAACTGACGATGGTACAACCAACACTGGCTTCAATTTGACCGGTAAAACTTTTTCGCAAGCGGAAGTGAATGGAACAGGAAGCGGGGCGAGTGTAAAATTGAGTCCAGTGCCGAGCGGTTTTGGAACCGGCGCAGATGGGGCGTGGACAATTTCCACAGCGAAAAATATCAACACGGACACTAATGGTAATGGCGGGCGGACTTGCGCGGATGGAATTTCCTACAATGTGACGGCGCTGACAGCTAACACGGCCACACTTTCCGGAACGCCTCCAGCTGGGTGTTATGCGGCGGGTGACCAAGTTATGCTTTTGAATGAACAGGGGGATGGAACAACTGATATTGATATGGACTGTAGCTGAGGAACAACAGTCGGAGGCGTTGGACGCATTTATTTAAAATCGAGTAGTATTTCCGGCACAACTTCACCAACTGCAACAACTGCTAGCTTGCCAACTTCATATTATACTCCCGGCACCTTCACTTCCGGCGTTATTGACACCGGTCAAAAAACTTCCGCTTGGGGCAATTTTAGTTGGAATGCAACTCTCGCCGGTCAAACAATCACGATGAAAGCGCGAACTTGTGCGACCAGTGATTGCGTTGGCGCGACTGCTTGGACAAGTTGCACAAATATCACAAGTGGTAATGCGCTTTCAACTGGCGGATGCGCAACTGTTGGAGATCGTTATGTTTGTTGTGTCTATCATTATCTTTTCGGCGTTTGTCGGTTTCATGACTGGTTTCGTGCCGGCTAGACGGGCTAGCAAGATTGACCCATTGGATGCTTTGCGGTATAAATAGGAGTATGAAAATATTAGACGGAAAAAAAATAGCTGAGGAAATTCTGGGGGATTTGAAAAATAAAATCTCTGCTGATAATTTGCATCCTGGCTTGGGGGTTGTTTTAGTCGGTTCGGATGAAGCGTCTAAAATTTATGTCAGCTTGAAAGGCAAGGCGGCGGAGAAAGTTGGTATTGATTTTAGAAAAATTGAAATGTTGGAGAATGCTTCAGAAGAAGAAGTGTTGGCTGAAATTGAAAAATTAAATAATGATTCAAAAATACACGGCATTATCGTGCAGCTGCCGTTGCCAAAACATTTGGACAAAATAAAAATCATTCAAGCGATTGATGCAAAAAAAGATGTCGATGGATTTCACGATGAAAATATCGAATTGTTTTTTGCGGGGAAGGAACGATTCTTTCCGGTTTTCCCGAAAGCTCTGCTGGAACTGTTGAAATCAACCGGTGAAAAATTGGAAAACAAAAAAGCCATCATCATTTGCAACTCGCAAGAATTTGGCAAGACAATGCAAGCGGCCTTGAAAACGGAAAAAATTTCTTCTCAATATTTTTTTCAAGATGATGTGCAGGACGGTTTGGTTGACTTGCAAGAGGCTGACATTCTGATTACCGCTTGTGGCAAACCGAATTTAATTTCCGGTGAAGCGTTGAAAGATGGCGTGACCATCATCGACGGCGGAATCACATGGGTGGGCGACAAAGTGGTGGGGGATGTGAATTTCGCTTCCGTGCAAAATTTGTCTGGCTTTCTTTCACCTGTGCCGGGCGGCGTCGGTCCGGTCACCATCGCCTGTCTTTTGCAGAATGTCGTTGAGGCGACAAAAAATAGCTTTTAAGATACACTTGAAACAATTATAAAATATTAAAAAAATTAAGACATAGTTGAAATATTCAAAAAGGTAAAAATATGATCAATGTGGTTAAAAATTTATAAAAAACCTTTATTTAAGCCAAAAATCATCCGCACACATTTGACAAAAAACTGATTTGGGTGTATACTGTTACATTGGTTCATAACATGCTAATTTGCATTTGCCACGGCAGAAAGGATTTTTTTTGAGAATTTT